>NZ_JBEZEV010000033.1:0-64356 GCF_040649055.1 Micromonospora sp. NPDC049060 | reverse complement strand
GTCAACGAGTACGCCACCAACAAGGTCCTCGCGGCGCGCGGCATCAGCCGGGAGTCCGTCGAGTTCGTCAACGCCTCGCCCGCCGAGATGCCGGCGCCTTCTTTGCCCACCCCACCCCACCCCAGCCCAGCCCCGCTCACCCCAGCCCACCCTCACCCCCGCTCACCCCGCCTCGCCACCCCCTACCCGCGCCGATCATGGAGTTGTGGTGCCGGGTAGGCGCCCATTCAGGCGTTTTGCACCCCACCGCACCTGCATGATCGGCCGCCGCCGCCGCCAACGCCGCCGCCAACGCCGCCGCCAACGCCGCCGTCACCGTCGTCCACACCGGCGTCCCCGACTGGGCGTCCGGTCGTCGGTAGTGGCGGCGAGTGCCGGGCGGGCTCCGGAGGCTCCGGCGGGTGATGGGCCACGCGGAAGGCCACCCCGGGGGCGGAAGGCCACCTGGGGCGCTCAGGCCGCGCGGACCGCTGCCCGCCAGCGCGTAGGCCGGGGCGGGAAGGCCACCGATTTCGCCCGGGCGGCGTGCACCGCTGCCGTCAGCACGTCGACCGGGAACCGCCCGGCGCACAGCGGTCGGCGGAGCCACGGCCAGTCTGGGGTGCACGTCCGGTTCGTTGCGGCATCGGTGTTGGGGCCGATCAGGTCGTTTGTCCGTTTCATCGCATGTTGTGGTGGCCGGCGCCACGGACGCGGTGGGCATGGGTCGGGGGGCCGGGTCGTTGTAACCACCGTGAGCGCGTAACCCCGGGCCCCAGACTTCCGAGCCCTCGGGATTGGCCGGGTCGTCGGTCGGAATGCCGGCCGGGCCCGCGTCGTTACATCCCCCGGACGCGCCTCACCCCTCGTCGAGGGCGTACCTGGTTCGACCTTTCCCTCAGCCCGCGACGCCACCCGTCCCCCGGTGGTGTGTGTCGCGTACCCCCGATCGAAAGGTGCTGCCATCATGCGTACCGACATTCTGCGTAAGACCGCCCTGACCGCTGCCGGGCTCGCCTTCACCGGCGGCGCCATCGCCGGCCCCGTCACCACCGCCCTCGCCGCCCCCACCACGCCTGTGTCCGCCACGGTCGCCCAGGACCGCAAGGGTGGCGAGCGCGAGCTGGGCGTGCGCTACGAGGCACAGCCCAACTTCTACTACTGCGGCCCCGCCGCCGCCCGCAACGCCCTGAGCGTGCAGGGCAAGAACATCGACGTCGACGGCATGGCCCAGCGCATGGGCACCACCGAAGCCGGCACCAACTCCATCAACGACATCACCCCCGTGCTGAACAAGGAGACCGGCAAGGACGCCTACCAGTCGGTGGAGATCCCCGGCGCCAAGGCCGACGACAAGCAGACCGACAAGCTACGCGGCGACATCGTCACCGCCATCGACGAAGGCCACGCCGTGGTCGCCAACATCGCCGGCACCGCCACCGACACCGACGGCACCACCCACTCCTTCGAAGGCGGGCACTACATCAGCGTCGTCGGCTACCGCGACAACGGCAACACCGTCACCATCGCCGACTCCGCGGACCCGAACCAGGCCTCCTACCGGATGAGCGTCGACAACCTCGCCGACTGGATCGCCACCCGCGGCTACACCGCCTGACACACACCCGCGACACGCACCACTCAGCGACACGCAACGACGAGGGCCGGCTCCCACAAGGGGCCGGCCCTTTCGTCCCGGGGCTGGCCCACGCCGACCCGGCGCCGCCCAGCGTCCCGCGCCGCCCAGCGCCAACGCCGACCACGCCGCGCAGCGCCGTCCAGCGCGCCCACGCCGACCGTGCCGGTCCGCGCCGCTGAGCGCCGGATCGTGCAGCGCCGCCCAGCGCCGGATCGTGCAGCGTCGCTCAGCGCTGGGTCGTGCAGCGCCGCCCAGCGTCCGTGCCGGGTCAGCCCACCGGGACCGGAGGCCCGTCGCCGACGAGGCGGAACGAGGATTCGCCGACCGGTTCCACGAGACCGTCCCGCACCAGTCCGGCGAGCGCCCGGGACCGCTGGACGTCGTCGGCCCACACCTGGTCGAGCAGCTGGTGCGGCACCGGCCGGGTCGCCTCCCGCAGTACGCCGAGCAGCAGCCCGCGTACCTGGCGGTCGGTGCCGGCGTACCGCTGGGGGCGGCGGGTCGGACCCGCGGGCGCCTCGCGGCCGGACGCGCGCCAGGCGCAGACCGATTCGACGGGGCAGGCGCCGCAGCGGGGCGACCTGGCGACGCAGACCACCGCGCCCAGTTCCATGAAGGCCGCGCTGGCCAGGGCGGCGGCGGCCGGTTCGACGGGGAGCAGTTCCTCGGTGGCGACCAGGTCGGCCGGGCGGGTCGCCGGGCCGGAGTCCGGTTCGCCGGCGATCGCCCGGCAGACCACCCGCCGCACGTTGGTGTCGACCACCGGGTGCCGCTGACCGTACGCGAACGCGGCCACCGCCCGGGCCGTGTACGTGCCGACGCCCGGCAGCGCCAGCAACTGGTCCAGCCGGTCGGGGACCTGCCCGCCGTGCCTCTCGACGATCGCCAGCGCGCAGTCGCGCAGCCGCACCGCCCGACGGGGATAGCCGAGCCGCCCCCACATCCGGATCGCCTCGGCGGGGCTGTCCGCCGCCAGCGCGGCCGGCTCGGGCCAGCGCGCCAGCCAGGCCTCCCAGGCGGGGAGCACGCGTACGACAGGCGTCTGCTGGAGCATGACCTCGCTGACCAGGATGGCCCACGGGCTCACGTCGGGTCCGCGCCATGGCAGGTCGCGGGCGTTCTCCTCGTACCACCGGCTGACCAGGGTGGCGAAAGTGGGCTCAGACATCGCGTCGCCGATGATGTCACGCGGCCCGTCGCCGGGGCGGCGCGGGCGACGGTGCCACGACGGGCGCCACTATCGTCCCGTTGGCTGGGCGGTCCGGGCGGGGCGCTGCGGCGCCGGCGGACGGATCGGGCAGAATGCCCGGATGAACGAGCTCGCGATCACCGTCATCGGCCGGGACCGGCCAGGCATCGTGGCCGACGTCGCCGAGCTGCTCGCCCGGCTCGGCGCGAACCTCACCGACAGCACCATGACCCGGCTGCGGGGGCACTTCGCGATGACCCTGATCTGCGTCGGCCCGGCCGCCGCCGACGTCGAGGCCGCGCTGGCGCCGCTCTCCGCCGACGGCCAACTGCTGGCCACCGTACGCGCGGTCACCCCCGACGGCGAGACGGCTCCCGCCGGCGAGCCGTACGTGATGGCGGTGCACGGCGCGGACCGGATGGGCATCGTGGCGGCCATGACCCGGGTGCTCGCCGACGCCGGCGGCAACGTCACCGACCTGAGCACCCGCCTCACCGGCTCGCTCTACGTGGTGGTCGCCGAGGTGGAGTTGCCGCCCGGCACGGCCGACGGGCTGGCCGGGCGGCTGGCGGCGACGGCCGAGGAGTTGGGCGTCGGGGTGACCCTCCGGCCGGCCGATCCGGACCTGCTGTGACCGGCGCCGGGCGCGGACCTGAGGTCGAGGCGTACGTCGGCCTCGGCGACTGGACCCCGGAGTCCCTGGCCGTGCCGGGGGAGGTGCGGCCGGTGGTGTCCGCGCCGGAGCAGGTGCTCAGCCGCTCCGGCGGCGAGGTGGATCCGACGGCGGCGGAGACGGTACGGCTGGCCGCCGACCTGATCGCCACCATGCGGGTGTCCCCGGGTTGCGTGGGGCTGGCCGCCCCGCAGGTCGGCGTGGGTGCGCAGGTCTTCGCGGTGGACGTGACGGGCCACCCGAAGGCGCTGACCGTGCACGGCACCTTCGTGCTGTGCAACGCCCGGGTCGTCGAGGCGAGCCGGTGGAAGGTGGCGCGCGAGGGGTGCATGTCGGTGCCCGACCTGACCGGGGACGTCAAGCGGGCGAGCCGGCTGGTGGTGGAGGGCGTCCTGCCCGGCACCGGCCGGCCCGTACGGCTGGTGACGGACGGGTTCGAGGCGCGGGCCCTCCAGCACGAGATCGACCACTGCGCCGGCCTGCTCTTCCTGGACCGGGTCGCGGGTGCGCACGCCATCTACCAGCGCAAGGTGTACCTCTGAGTGCCGGCGGCGCGGCGACCCAGCGTCGTGGGCGGGACACGGTCGGCAGTCGGAGTCGTCGCATGTGGAGGGTCGGTGCGGTGAGCGGAGGGCGGCTCGGCGCGTCGTGCGGGGCTGGCGTGCCCCGCGCCGCTACGGTGGGGGCATCATGCGTCTGACGGTCGGCCCCCTGCCCCCCGCCGTGTACTGGCGGCGTCGCGCCGTCGTATTCGGAGCGGGGCTTCTCTTCCTGATTGTCCTGCTCTATTCGTGCACCGGATCGGACCGGAACGCGAAGAAGGGCGGTGACGCGCAGCCCACTCCGGGCGCGACGTCCTCCGGCGCCTCGCCGGAACCCACCGGTTCGGTGCTCGCCCCGCAGACCGGGGGGCCCTCGCCGGGTGCGGCGGACGGCCCTGACGCCGACGACCCGTCGGGCGAGCCGGTCACCACCGACTCGCCGCCGGTGGCGCCCGTCGTGCCGGCCGCCGGCGACGGCGCCTGCACGGACGCCGAGATCACGGTGACCCCGGTGGCCCAGCCCGCCTCGGTGGTCCGGGGGGCCGTGGTGGACCTCCAGCTCAAGATCAAGAACCGGTCCGAGCGGACGTGCAGCCGCGATGTCGGCGCCTCCGTGCAGGAGCTGTTCATCAAGTCGGGGGCCGAGAAGATCTGGTCGTCCGACACGTGCGGCACCGCCCAGGGTTCCGACGTGCAGTCCTTCACCCCGGGCTTCGAGCGCTCCTACCAGGTGGGCTGGAACGGCCGCGACACCACCAAGTGCGCCAACGGGGTGGCGGCGGGCCCCAACCCGCCGGCCGGCACCTACCAGGTCTACGCCCGGGTCGGCACCAAGCTCAGCGAGCCGGTCAAGCTCACCGTCACCGGCTGACCAGCCGTGGGCCGGGCGGCCAGCCGGGCTGCCGGACAGACCGGGCCGCCGCGCGGTCGGTCGGCCAGGCCCGCCCGGCGGATGGCGGTGGCGGGTGCGGCCCCGGAAGCTGTGACGGTGGGGGGACCGGCCGGCGACCGGCGTACGGGCCGGGTCAGACGTAGCGTTCGAGGATCGACGCCTCGGCGAGCCGGGACAGCCCCTCGCGGACGCCCCGGGCGCGTGCGTCGCCGACCCCCTCGACGGCCTGGAGATCCTCGACCGTGGCACCCAGCAGCCGCTGGAGACTGCCGAAGTGCACGACGAGGCGGTCGACCACGGTGACCGGCAGCCGGGGCACCTTCGCCAGCAGGCGGAACCCGCGCGGGCTGACCGCCGCGTCGAGGGCGTCGGACGCGGCCGGGTAGCCGATGGCCTTGGCGACCGCGACCAGGTCGATCAGCTCGGTCGCGCCGAGCAGATCCAGCTCCACCAGGGCCTCGTCGAGGGTGCGGGACTTCCGGCCGGCCGGCAGGTAGTCCCGGATCACCAGGGTGCGGTCGGCGTCGACGCCGGCCATCAGCTCGTCGAGCTGGAGGGCGAGCAGGCGACCGTCGGTGCCCAACTCCACCACGTAGCCGGCGATCTCGTCGGCGATCCGGCGGACCATCTCCAGCCGCTGCACCACCGCGACCGCGTCCCGTACGGTGACCAGGTCCTCGATCTCCAGGGCGGAGAGGGTGCCGGAGACCTCGTCGAGCCGGAGCTTGTAGCGCTCCAGCGTGGCGAGCGCCTGGTTGGCGCGGGACAGGATCGCCGCCGAGTCGTCCAGCACGTGCCGCTGGCCGTTGACGTAGAGGCTGATGATCCGCATGGACTGGCTGACCGAGATCACCGGGTAGCCCGTCTGCCGGGCGACCCGCTCCGCCGTGCGGTGCCGGGTGCCGGACTCCTCGGTCGGGATGGTGGGGTCGGGCATCAGGTGCACGGCGGCCCGCACGATGCGGGTGCCGTCGCTGGAGAGCACGACCGCGCCGTCCATCTTGCACAGCTCCCGCACCCGGGTGGCGGAGAACTCGACGTCGAGCGGGAACCCGCCCGTGCAGAGACCCTCGACCACCTTGTCGTAGCCGAGGACGATCAACGCGCCCGTCCGGCCGCGCAGGATGCGCTCGAGGCCGTCGCGCAGCGCGGTGCCCGGGGCCATCAGGGCCAGGTTCGCCCGCAACGGGTCGCCGGCGCCCCCGGCGCCGCCGGTCACGGTCACGCTGATCGCGCGGGCGGGGGAGCCCACGGCGCCGGTGCGGGCGTGGGGTGTCGCGCCAGCAGGCTTGGCGGTGTCGCGGTCGATCGGCACGGGCACAGTCTACGGACTGCCCTGCGGTGGGTGCTGTCGTGGTTACTGTGATGTGTCACGATGCCCCACCTCGCCCGGACCGTGGGCCGGCGTCCGGGCTGTCCGGTATCGGACCGGACGTTCCGCCGACCATCCCCCCGGCGGTCACTCGGCGGAAGCCCGGGCGACGGCCTGGAGCGCCGAGCGTACGTCGGTCACCTCGATCACCCGCATGTGCTCCGGCGTGACGCCGGTGCTCTCGGGGCCGCAGCCGGTCGGCACCAGCGCGAGCCGGAAGCCGAGCCGGGCCGCCTCGGCCAGCCGGCGCGGCACGGCGCCGACACGGCGCACCTCGCCCGTCAGGCCGACCTCGCCGATCGCCACCAGGTGCGGTGCGATGGCCAGGTTGAGCCCGCCCGAGGCGACGGCGAGGGCCACGGCGAGGTCGGCCGCCGGCTCCACCACCCGGATGCCGCCGACGGTGGCCGCGAAGACCTCCCGGTCGTGCAGGGTCAGGCGTTCGGTGCGCCGCTGGAGCACGGCCAGCACCATCGCGAGCCGGGCCGAGTCGAGCCCCGAGACCGTCCGCCGGGGCGAACCAGCCACGGTCGCGCCGATCAGCGCCTGCACCTCGGTGACGAGTGCCCGGCGCCCCTCCATCGCCACCGTGACGCAGGTGCCGGGCACCGGCTCCGAATAGCGGGTCAGGAAGAGCCCGGACGGGTCGGCCAGGCTGCTGATGCCGCCCTCGTGCATCTCGAAGCAACCCACCTCGTCGGCGGCGCCGAACCGGTTCTTCACGCCGCGCACCATGCGCAACGAGGAGTGCTTGTCGCCCTCGAAGTGCAGCACCACGTCGACCAGGTGCTCCAGCACCCGGGGCCCGGCCACCTGGCCGTCCTTGGTGACGTGGCCGACCAGCACGGTGGCGATGCCCCGCTCCTTGGCCACCGAGACCAGGGCGGCGGTGACCGCCCGCACCTGGGTCACCCCGCCCGACACGCCCTCGGCGTTGTTGGTGGAGATGGTCTGCACCGAGTCGAGCACCAGCAGGCCCGGCTTGACCGCGTCGAGGTGACCGAGCACCGCGGCGAGGTCGCTCTCGGCCGCGAGGTAGAGCTGGTCGTGCAGGGCACCCATCCGCTCCGCGCGCAGCCGGACCTGGCTGACCGACTCCTCGCCGCTGACCACCAGGGAGGGGCTGCCGGCGCCGGCGGCCCACTGCTGGGCCACGTCGAGCAGCAGGGTGGACTTGCCGACCCCCGGCTCGCCGGCGAGCAGCACCACCGCGCCGGGGACCAGGCCGCCGCCGAGGACCCGGTCGAGCTCGCTGACGCCGGTGGGCCGGGCCCGGGCCGGTGCGGCGCTGATGGTGGCGATCGGCCGGGCCGGCTCGGCCGGCATCCGGGAGCTGACCACCTTGCCGGAGACCGTCGGGCCGGTGACCGTGCACTCGACCACCGAGCCCCACTCGCCGCACTCCGGGCAGCGCCCGACCCACTTCGGCGGCTGGTGCCCGCAGGCGTCGCACTCGTAGGCCGGCCGGGGCTCGCGGGCGGCGGCCCGGCCGCGCCCGCCGGCGCGGGGGGAGCTCGATCGGGAGGTGGTCACACCGGGACGTTAGTCCTCAGGTACGACGAAGACACCGCCGGCGTGGCGGTCACCACGCCGACGGTGTCGTCGGAAACAGCGGGGCGCAGGGTCAGTGACCGCCGCCCTCGTTCTCCTCGTAGCCGCCCAGGCGCTCGACGATCTTCGACGGGGGCGCGGCCGGGGTGAGCGGCACGGCGACCGGGGCCGGGCCGGTGACCGTGGCACCGTTGCCGAAATCGAAGGTCAGGGTGACGTTCTGGCCGGAGCGCAGCGCCTCGTTCAGGCCGATGAGCTGGAAGACCCGGTTCGACTGGGTGTTGAGCTGCACGTAGCTCAGCGGCGCGATCTCGATCCGGGCCGGCTCGCCGGCCGGCGCGGCCGGGCTCTCCGGGGCGCCGGGGCTGACCGACTCCGACGGGCTCTGGGAGGCGCCGGGGCTGGCCGATCCCGACGGGCTCTCGGAGGCGCCCGGGCTGGCCGACTCCGCAGGCGAGGGCGACCCGGACGGGGCGGGCGACTCCGACTCGCTCGGGGACGCCGACGGGCTGGCCGAGGCGCCGGTGCCGGTGATCACCACCTCGCGCGCGCTGTCAGTGGTCACGGTCACGGTCACCGGGTTCGGCGAGTCGTTGTAGATCACGGCGCTCAGGACGGCGTTGGCACCCGCCTTGTAGCCCTCGGTGCCGGGGAACTCGACCAGCAGGCCGCGGACCGCGTAGGCGCCGTTTCCGGCCGACAGGTTGACGCCCTGGACCGACGGCGCCTTGTTGGCGGTCTCGGAGACCTGGCCGGCGCCGCAGCCGGACAGCAGCAGCCCGGTCGCCGCGGCCATCCCGGACAGCAGCAGGGCCGCCCGCCGGGAACCCCTGATCGAGCGCGTCACGTCGGTCCTCCTCGTCACGATCCCACCCGGTGCTCACGCCGGGCGTGGTGGCCATGCCCGCGCAGACCGCGCTCCAGGGTAGTTGGGCCTGATCTACCCCCGCACGCCGACCCGGAGATGGCACCCGGGGGGACGCGCGTCACACCAGTCGGCCGCTCGTGACCAGCAGGACGACGTCGATGAGGGCGACCAGCATCACGGCCCGGAAGGCGGCCACCTGCCGGCCGCCGGCCCGGGTGGCGGCGCGTCCCGCGTACCAGCTCAGCGGCGGCACCACGACGGCGGCCGCGACCGCGGCGAGGCCGACCCCCGACGGCGGCCCGGGCGGCCCGAGGACCAGCGTGGCGGTCGCCGCGAGCAGCAGCAGCGCGGCGGCGGCCCGGCTGCCGGCCGGACCGAGCCGGTGGGGCAGCCCACGCACCCCCGTCAGGGCGTCGTCGGCCAGGTCGGGCAGGACGTTGGCGAAGTGCGCCCCGGCGCCCAGGCAGGCCGCGGCGGCGACCAGCCAGACCGGCGGCACCACCGCCCCGGGCAGCGCCAGCACGACGAAGGCGGGCAGCGAACCGAAGGAGACCGCGTAGGGCAGCACCGAGACCGCTGTCGACTTCAGCGGCCAGTCGTAGAGCAGCGCGGAGACCAGCCCGAGGGTGGCGCAGAGCGCGGCGGCCGGGCCGGTGGCCAGCGCCAGCGCCGGGGTGGCGAGCGCGGCCACCGCCGCGGCCACGGCCGTCGCGCGCCGGCCGACCGCGCCGGCGGCGACCGGCTTGTCGGTACGCCCCACCGTGGCGTCCCGATCGGCGTCGAGCGCGTCGTTGGCCCAGCCGACGGCGAGCTGGCTGGCCGCCACGGTGAGCACCACGGCGAGGATCCCGCCCGGCCGGTGCCCGACGCCCCACGCGAGCAGCCCGGCCACCGTGGTGACCGCGGCGGCCGGCTCCGGGTGACTCGCCCTGACCAGCCCTAGCACCGTTGGCGACATGAGGAAAGTCTGGTCGTTACCGGGCAGTCGTGCCACGCTCGGTCCATGCCAGACGCAGGCCGCACCCTGCCACGCAACGATCCGCGCCAGTACGACGACCTGGCCGGCGAGTGGTGGCGGCCGGACGGCGCGTTCGCGATGCTGCACTGGCTGGCCGAGGCCCGCGCGGCCCTCGTGCCGACGGCGTCCCGCCCCGGCGCCCTCCTGGTCGACCTCGGCTGCGGCGCCGGGCTGCTCGCCCCGCACCTGGCCGGCAAGGGCTACCGGCACGTGGGCGTCGACCTCACCCGGTCGGCCCTGGCGCAGGCCGCCGCGCACGGGGTGACCGTCGTAAACGGCGACGTGACCGCCGTACCGCTGGTCGACGGCTGCGCCGACGTGGTCGCCGCGGGCGAGTTGCTGGAGCACGTGCCGGACTGGCGGCGCGCGGTGGCCGAGGCGTGCCGGCTGCTGCGGCCCGGCGGCCTGCTCGTCCTGGACACGCTGAACGACACGGCGCTGAGCCGCCTGCTGGCCGTGCGGATCGCCGAGCGCCTGCCCACGGTGCCGAAGGGCATCCACGATCCACGGTTGTTCGTGGACGCCCGGGCGCTGGTGGCGGAGTGCGCCCGGCACGGGGTCGACCTGCGCCTGCGGGGCATCCGCCCGGGGATGCCCGGCCTGCTCGGCTGGCTGGTCCGCCGGATGCGCGCCGCCGGCCGCCCGTACGCGGTCCCGGCCGACCGTCCGCACGCGACGGTCGCCGGCCCGCCGCCGCGGATCGTGCCGACCTGGTCGACGGCCGTGCTCTACCAGGGGCGTGGTACCCGGAGCGGATAGCGGTGCCCGTCCCTGGGTAGGGAGAGGGCCGAGAAGGGGGCTGTATGACGCAGCACGCGTTGGAGGCGGCTCGCCGCCTGGCACCGAGGCTGGCCGCCCGGGCGGCCGAGCACGACCGGGACGGCTCGTTCCCGGTCGAGGACTTCCGTGACCTGCGCGAGGCCGGGCTCTTCGGCCTGATGGTTCCCACCGCCCTCGGCGGGATGGGCGCCACCTTCGCCGAGTACGCCGCGGTCGCCACCGAGTTGGCCCGGGGCAACGGCGCGACGGCCCTGGTCTTCAACATGCACGCCTCGGTCACCGGTGCGCTCGGCGCGGTGACCGAGGAACTGGCCGAGGCGCTCGGGGTTCCGGACGAGGCGCTGGCCGCCCGGGACCGGCTGCTCACCGCCGCCGCCCAGGGCGCCTGGTACGCCGTGGCGATGAGCGAGCGCGGCGCCGGTGCCCGGCTCTCCCAGCTCAGCACCGTCTACGAGCCGGCCGACGGCGGTTGGCACCTCAAGGGCAGCAAGACGTTCTGTTCCGGGGCCGGGCACGCGGACGGCTATCTGGTGGCCGCCCGCAGCGCCGCCGACCAGTCGGTGGTCTCCCAGTTCCTGGTGCCGGCCGGCGACGGGCTGACCGTCGAGCCCACGTGGGACTCGCTCGGCATGCGGGCGACCTCCTCGCACGACCTGCACCTGGACGTGACCGTGCCGGCCGACCGGCTGCTCGGCGGCGTGGAGGGGCTGGCCCTGGTGGTCGCCCAGCTCATGCCGCACTGGCTGGTGGCCAGCTACGCCGCCGTCTACGTCGGGGTCGCCCGGGCGGCCGTCGACGCGGCGGCCGAGCACCTGAACGCCCGCAACCTCGCCGGACTGCCGGCGGTCCGGTCCCGCCTGGGCCGGGCCGACGCGGCGGTGGCGGCGGCCCAGCTGGTGGTCGCGGAGGCGGCCCGCCGGGTGGACGAGGCACCGGGGGACGCGGAGACCAACCGCTGGGTCTGGCGGGCGAAGCTGCTCGCCGGCACCACCGCCGCCGACGTGGCGGCGTCCGTGCTGGAGGCGGCCGGCACGTCCGCGACCCGGCGGGGACATCCGTTGGAGCGGCTCTACCGGGACGCCCGCTGCGGCTCGCTGCACCCGGCGACCTCGGACGTCTGCGCGGACTGGCTGGGCGTCGCCGCGCTGGGCGGCGACCCGGACCGCGACGGAACGGTGCCTCGTTGGTGAGCGTGGGGAGTCCGCCGCCTCGGCGGACGCGCGGGCGCGCGGCCCGTCCAGGGGCGGGTTCGACCGCCCGGTGCGCAAGGCCGGACGAGAGGTGGGCATGGTGGCCGTACCGGTGATCGCGGGGCTGGGGACGGCACACCCGCCGTCGGCCGCGCAGGACGACCTGTGGGAGGGCTTCTTCTCGAAGCACTTCTCCGGCAGCACGCGGGCGCTGGCGCAGCGGATCTTCGCGCACTCGGGGGTCACCCGCAGGCAGGCCGCCGTGAACCCGTTGCTCGAGGACGTCTCCGACTGGCCCACGGAGCGGCGGATGCGCCGCTACCTGGTCGAGGCGCTGCCGCTGGGCAAGGAGGCGGTGGGCCGGGCGTTGACGGCCGCCGGCCTCTCCGCGGGCGACGTCGGGCTCTTCGTCGTCTGTTCGTGCACCGGGTACGCCACCCCGGGGCTGGACATCCTGCTCGCCCGGGACCTGGGCATGGCCCCGGACACGCAGCGCCTGTTCGTCGGGCACATGGGCTGCTACGCCGCGCTGCCGGGCCTGGGCGCGGCGAGCGACTTCGTCACCGCCCGGGGCCGGCCCGCGCTGCTGCTCTGCGCGGAGCTGACCAGCCTGCACATCCAGCCCTCCAGCGCCCGGGTGGACACCCAGCAGATCGTCTCCCACGCGCTCTTCTCGGACGCCGCGGTCGCCGCCGTGGTCGTTCCCGGCGGCCGGGGGTACGCGCTGCGCGAGGTCACCTCTGTCACGGACACCTCGACGGCCGACCACATGACCTGGGACGTCACGGACACGGGTTTCCGGATGGGGCTGTCGCCGAAGGTGCCGCAGGTGCTCTCCACGCACGTCCGGGGCCTGGTCGAGGGGCTGCTGGCCCGGCACGGCACGACGCTGTCCGAGGTGGACGGCTGGGCGGTGCACCCAGGCGGCCCGCGGATCCTGAACGTGGTCGAGCGGGAGCTGGCCCTGCCGCCGGAGGGCCTCGCGGCGTCCCGGGCGACCCTGGACGAGCACGGCAACTGTTCGTCGCCGACGGTGCTGCTGATCCTGGACCGGCTGCGTCGGGCCGCGTCGCCGCCGCGGCGGGTGGTGATGCTGGCGTTCGGCCCCGGCCTGACCCTCTTCGCCGCGTTGCTGGAACGGACAGGAGTGAGCGTTTCGCCAGGCGCGGTTACCCTCTGCTGATGGACGCCGATGCGGCAGACCGGCCGGAGACCGGGCCGGACGCGGGTGGGCACACGGCTGGCACCGGAGCCGACGATCGGCTGCGTGGCGCCGTACTGGCCGTGGCGGGGCTGGCCGCGCTGATCGGCGGCGGCTTCTGGTGGCAGGCCGAGGCGCCCCGCACCGGCCCCGTGCCGGACCTGTCGAACCTCGCACCGGCGGACCGGGTCCGGTTCGCCGCCCCGCCGGACGCCCACGTCCGGTTCGTGGTTCCCGCTGAGGGATCCGGGCGGCCCGCCAGCTTCTGGCTCGTCGACCCGCGCAGCGGCGCGACGGTGCGGGCGGACCCGCGTGGCGGCGCGGCGGTGCGGACGGAGACGCGTGAGGGCGCGACGGTGCGGGTGGACCCGCGCGGCGGCGCGACGGTCCGGGCGGACGCCGAGGACCCGGAGCGGCGCCGCGCCGGGGACGACCCGCTCCAGGCGGGCGACGGGCGTCGGGGCAGACTGGCCAGCTTCCCCGACACGGTCTGGACCGCCCGGGCCGTGCTCAGTCCGGCGGAGGGTCTCGTCAAGAGGGCCTCCGCCGAGGGCGGGGCGCGTCACCTGCTCCAGTACCGCTGTGTCGGCCCGGGAGAGCTGCTGATCGTGGTCGAGGGGGCCTGGGCGGCCGACCCGATCACCAGCGCCTGCGACGGCTCGGTCACGTCGACGGAGGTCACCGGCAGAGGCGGGCCGTTCCAGGTCTCGCTGTCGAGCGCCAACGCGGAGCCGCTGCGGGTCGAGGCGCAGCTGGTCGCCCTGCCCTGACCCCCTCCCGGCGGGGCGGCTCAGGCGGCGAGGCGGGTCAGGTCGGCGCGGTAGTCCTCGGCGGAGTGGATCTCGGGGACCACCTTGACGAGGACGCCGGTCCGGTCCACCAGCAGCGCGGTGACGGCGCCGGGGCGGGCCGGCAGGTGCAGGAACGAGCGCAGCCCGCCGGCCGGGTCGGCGAGCGGTCGCACCGTGGCCCCGGCGGGCGGTGGCGTGGCGCGTACGGGCCGGGTGCCGGCGACGGTGACCACCGTGACGCCTGCGGGTGCCAGGGCGGCGGCGGTGGCCACGTGAGCCGGGCAGGGGCAGCCGTCCACGAGGATGATCATCGCTGGCACGAGTCCGCGCAGGGGTACCGGTGACTGGCCGGTGTCGACCAGGTCCAGCGCGGGCAGCGGTCGACCGGCCGCCCCGGCCGGCGGCGCGTACGGGGTGGGGGCGGGCTCCGGGGTGGACCGGCCGGGCCGGGGCCAGGTGACCGCCGCGAGGCCGGCGAGGGTGGTCAGCACCGCCACCAGCAGCACCAGCAGGGCGAGGGCGAACGGGGACCGGGTCTGCGGAGGCGGGACGGCGCGCCGGAGCGTGCCACCCAGCTCGCGGCGGAGCTGTTCGGCCTCGGCGGCCAGCGCGGAGGCGTCGTCCGGCACGACCACCCGACCCCACTCCGGTGGCAGGTCGGGCAGTCCGGGGCCGTCTGCGTCGGGCTTGCCCATCGGACCCCCAGGACGTCTCGGCGAGCGGACAGCGGCTCGGTCTCCAGCGTCCCGCACGGGGCGGGCTGCCGCTACACCTGGGCGCGTACCCGGCCGGCGGGCTACCATGGGAGGAGCGCATAGCCCTTGATCTCGACGTTCGCGTCACTCGTACCGGGACGTCATCCGAGCGTTACGGAGCGTGGTCAAACCACTGGTTTGGCGGTCTGTCAAGCTGAAGAAAGACCTCTCACAGGGCCCCTGAGCTGCGCCAACGGTCAGGACAGCGGTGAGACATCGGTGCCTGAGCGTGTTACCCTAGACACAGCGAAAGGGGTTTCGAACCTATGGTTTTCAGTGTCGGCGAGACCGTTGTTTACCCCCACCACGGGGCCGCACTCATCGAGGCAATCGAGACTCGGGTGATCAAGGGCGAGCCTAAGCAATACCTCGTCCTGAGGGTCGCACAGGGTGACCTGACGGTCCGGGTGCCCGCCGAGAACGCCGAGATCGTGGGTGTGCGCGAGGTGGTCGGCGAAGAGGGCCTCGGCAAGGTCTTCGACGTGCTCCGTGCACCGCACACCGAGGAGCCGACCAACTGGTCGCGGCGTTACAAGGCGAATCTGGAGAAGCTGGCCTCCGGTAACCCGCTGAAGGTCGCCGAGGTCGTGCGCGACCTGTGGCGCCGGGAGCGGGAGCGGGGTCTCTCCGCGGGTGAGAAGCGCATGCTGGCGAAGGCCCGCGACATTCTCGTCGGCGAGGTCGCGCTGGCTGAGAAGAGCACCAAGGACGAGGCGGAGACGCTGCTCGACAAGGTCCTCACCGAGGCCTAGTCCCCACAGCATCGTCGTACCCGATTCGTAGCGAACAAACCACCGAGGACCGCGACGTGACCGCGCAGCTCAATCCGCGCGGTGACGTCGCGGTCCTCGTGCCTGCGGCCGGTGCCGGCGTACGGCTCGGCCCCGGTCGCCCCAAGGCGTTGCGCCTGCTCGGCGGGGAGCCCCTGCTGGTGCACGCCGTCCGTCGACTCGCCGCCGCGCCGTCGGTGCACACCATCGTCGTGGCTGCCCCGGCCGCCGAGGTCGAGGCGGTGCGCGACCTGCTCGCCCCGGTCGCCCCGGTGACCGTGGTGCCCGGCGGCGCCGAGCGGCAGGCGTCGGTGGCCGCCGCCCTCGCGGCGGTGCCCGCCGGTCCGCAGATCGTCCTCGTGCACGACGCCGCTCGGGCGCTGACCCCGCCCGACCTGGTGGAGTCCGTCGCGGCGGCAGTCCGCGCCGGTCACGACGCGGTGATCCCGGTGCTGCCCGTGGTCGACACGATCAAGGAGGTCGGTGCCGACGAGGTCGTCCTCGGCACCGTCGACCGTTCCGCCCTGCGGGCGGTGCAGACCCCGCAGGGCTTCCGCCGGGCGGTGCTGACGGCCGCGCACGCCGCCGCCGGTGACCCGCTCACCGACGACGCGGGCCTGGTCGAGAAGCAGGGCGTCCCGGTGTCCTGCGTCCCCGGCTCGGAGTACGCGCTGAAGGTCACCCGCCCGTTCGACCTGGCGTTGGCCGAGCACCTGCTCGCCACCGGGGCCTGACGCGTACCCTCTTCGCATGATCGTTCCCCGGGTGGCCATCGGCACCGACGTGCACGCCTTCGAGGCGGGCCGGCCGTGCTGGGTGGCCGGCCTGCACTGGCCCGACCAGGACGGCCTGGCCGGGCACTCGGACGCCGACGTGGCCGCGCACGCCGCCTGCAACGCGCTGCTCTCGGCGGCGGGCCTCGGGGACCTGGGTGCCAACTTCGGCGTGGGCCAGCCCGAGTGGGCCGGCGCGTCGGGCGTCGCCCTGCTCACCGAGAGCGCCCGCCGGGTGCGGGCCGCCGGCTTCGCGATCGGCAACGTCTCCGTGCAGGTGATCGGCAACCGGCCCAAGATCGGCCCGCGCCGCGAGGAGGCCCAGCGGGTGCTCTCCGAGGCGGTCGGCGCGCCGGTGACCGTCTCCGCGGCGACCACCGACGGCCTCGGCTTCCCCGGGCGCGGCGAGGGCCTCACCGGCATCGCGGTGGCCCTGGTCTACGAGGCTCCGGCCGCCTAGGCTCGCCGCGATGTCCAGCGACGCCACCTCCGACCGCTCCGCCTTCGACGGCTACGTCCAGCGCGCCAAGCTCCTCGCCGAACTCGGCCGCTACGACGAGGCCGCGGGCGAGCTGGCGTACGCCGTCGCGCTGGACCCGGCCAGCGCCGGGGCGCTGACCATGCTGTCCCGGGTGCACCTCGCGGCCGGCCGGCCGTCGGAGGCGCTCACCGCCGCCGACGCCGCGGTCGCCGCCGCTCCGGACGCCGTGCCGGCGCTTGTCGCCCGCGCCCTCGCCCTCGGTGACCTGGAGCAGTACGCCGAGGCGGCCCGCACCGCCGACCGGATCCTGGCGCTGGGACCCGACGACGCGTACGCCCAGCGCAGCGCCGCGGCGATCCTGGCCGGCTCCCGCAACGGGCAGCCGGCGCTGAACGCGGCCTGGCGCGGGGTCGAGCTGACCCCCGAGGAGCCCGAGGCGCACCTGGTCCTGGGGTTGGTCGCCGCCAACATGCAGCTGTACGACCTGGCCGAGCGGGCCTACCGCGAGGCGCTGCGACTGGACCCGCAGCTCGCCGAGGCCCGCCACGACATCGGGGTGCTGCGGCTGGAGCAGCGGCGCTGGAGCGAGGCGCTGGAACACCTGGCCGAGGCCGCCGCGATGAGCCCCGGCCGGGTCGACTCCGGCCGGACCATCTCGGTCGGCCTGCGCCAGCTCGTGGTCTACGGCGCGGGCTGGACGATGATCACCGCCGTGCTGATCGCCTGCATGGCGCCGGGCAGCGCCGGGCTGTCCCGGGTCGCGGCGGCGTTCGCGGCGCTCGGCGGGGCCCTGGTCGTCTGGCGTTTCGCCGCCCGGCTGCCCGGCCTGGCCCGCACCATCCTGCCGAGCCTGCTGCGCTCCGACCGCGTCCTGGCGCTGGCCGTCTACGCGGCGGCGACCGCCCCGACGCTGATCCTGCTCTACGCCCTGGTCGGCACCCCGTGGCCGCTGGTGCTCGCCATCCTCGCCGCGACCGCCGCCGAACTCGCCGTCCTCTCCCGCACCACGGCGTGAACCGGCACCGTCGGGACCGATCGGCCCGTCGGCTGGCCGGGGGGATCCGCCCTCAGCCGAGGGCGAGGGCGTAGAAGA
Source organism: Micromonospora sp. NPDC049060 (assembly GCF_040649055.1). NCBI lineage: Bacteria > Bacillati > Actinomycetota > Actinomycetes > Micromonosporales > Micromonosporaceae > Micromonospora > Micromonospora sp. NPDC049060. The sequence goes on along the minus strand of NZ_JBEZEV010000033.1, from coordinate 46,799 downwards.
CGCTGGCGTCCAGCCCGTCGAGCAGCAGCAGGTGGTTGAGGTCGTCGTCGAAGAATCCGCCGATCGGGGCGGTGGAGAGCCCGAGGGCCGTCGCGGCGAGCAGCAGGTTCTGGGCGAGGTGGCCGGTCTCCATGGCGGCGAACCGGTAGCCGCGCAGCCCGTACCGGGACCTGGCCCGGCGCAGGTCCGCGACCACGAACAGCCAGAGCGGCACCGTCTCGACGTCGAGCCGGTTCGGATCGGCCGGGACGTCGGCACCGGTGGGGGTGAACTGCGGCGCGACCCGGGACAGCCGGTCGGTGCCCGGATCGGGTGCCACCCGCTGGAGGGCGTGCCGCTGCGGCAGGTACTCGTAGAGTGCCGCCCGCACCGAGGCGACCCGCCGGGGGAGCACGAGCAGCCGGGCGGTAGCCAGGGCGCCCGCGGTCGGGTACGCCAGCCGTCGCTGGTCGCCGCCCGGTGGCGAGGTGTCACCCGCCGCGTAGCGCAGCAGCCGGCCCAGGTCCGCCACGTCCGTCTCCCCGCCGCCGAAGTCGTACCGGGTGCGGCGGTCGAGCAACACCGCCGCGAGCGTGGTGTCGGCGAGCGCGCCGGGCGTCGGCTCGGGCAGGGTCACGGCGTCGGACGGGCGGGGACGATCCGGTGCGGCCCCGACGGTACGGGGACGCTGGCTCGGCCACCGCGTACGGACGAACTTCGACCCCTCGTGGTAGGCCCGGTCCGGGGCGTCGACCCCGTCGGCGTGGAAGTCCGGCGCAGCGGCCGGCGCTCCGTACGCCAGCGACGCCAACCGGGCGAGGTGGCACTCTGCCGGGATGCTCAGCCCGAGGCGGTTGTGCAGCATGTGCAGCTGCGACGAGAGGACGCCCGGTACCGTCCCGCGCAGTCGGCCCTGCCCGTCGAGCGCGCGTAGCCGCTCGACGTAGGCGGCGACCTCGTCGGCCCAGTAGTTCACCGACGTGCTCGCACCCCTGCCCCGCGCGACGATGTCGGCGATGAGCCGCTGCCGGGCCGGGTAGACGGACGGGTCGGCGTGGAAGTCGCGTTCGGCCGCGACCAGTGCCGGGCCGAGGTCCTGACCGCGTGACTCGGGCACGAGCGCCCACCCGTTGGCGTAGCCGCGCAGGAACCGGACCGCCTCGTGCCCGTCGAGACCGCTGGCGGTGAGGAACGCGAACAGCAGGTCCACGGTGGTCGACCGACGCCGGGCGGGCGGGGCGTCGAGCAGCGCGACGGCGACCCGGCTGGACGCGGCGAAGAGTTCCTCGGCCGCGCCGATCGCGTCCGGGCCGCCGTACCGGTCGACCTCCGGCCGGTACGGCTGTTCGAGCACCGTGCCGTGCGGGTGCCAGCCCAGCTCCGGCCCACCGCCGGCCCCGTGCCCCACGTCGGCCCGGTCGGAGGTGTGCACGCCGAACTGGGCGTACCAGTCCGCCGGACGCAGCTCCCGGGCCGGTGGCGGCAGCGCGGCCACCGCCTCGACCAGCCCGGCGCGCATCCGCCGCACCGTCTCCGGCGTCGCGTCGGCCACCCGCCAGCGCAGGTGCGGGCCGCCCTCCCAGTACCGGACGAAGAACCAGGAGGAGATCTCGCCCCGGGCGAGCAGGTCCGTCGTGGCCGGCACGATGTGCTCCCGCAGCACCGCCTCGGTGCTGTCGGAACCGGCGTGCAGGTGTACGTGCAGGGCGGACCAGCGACCCATGCGGAGGCTCTCCTTCAGGGGAACGGGTGGGGCAGGATCGGGCGACCGGGGGCGGCGAGCCGGGCCTGCCGCAGGCGGGGCAGGTCGACCCGCCGGTTGAGGTGCCCGAAGGTCATCGGCACGGCCCCGGGGGCGAGGACCTTGACGACGGCCAGGCCGAGGCGTCGTTCGGCCGGCCCGGTCTGGTCCACCACCAGCGGCGGCGCCCCGGCGGCGGCCATCGCGTCGACGACCCTGCGCAGCACCTCGGTCAGGTCGGGGTGCAGCCACCGCTCGCGCCAGCCGGCGAAGTGCTCGTCGAGCGGTCGCGCCGGGCCGGCGGTGGCCTCCCGCAGCGCGAAGTCGAAGCGGGGCAGGGCCTCCGGCAGCAGGTGCAGGGCCGCGTGGTCCCCGAGTTCGTCCACCAGGTCGGCGTCGGCGAGCATGGCGAGCAGCCGGTCGCGGGGCGGGCGGGCCACCTTCGCCGCGACCGCCACGTTGACCCCGACCTCCAGGATCGCCGCCGCGGCGGCCCGGCGGGGATCGGGATGCGCCCCGGCGGCGGAGAAGGTCGCGCCCCGGCCGGCCCGGTCGGTGACGGCGAGGGCCCAGACGGCCGGGATCCCGACGTCGCTGGTGACGTCGAGCAGGTGCAGGCGGTAGCCCCGCGCCGCGATCCGGTCGACGATGCGCCGGGTCAGCGGATCGGCGTCGGGCGGCAGCGCCAGGGCCGTTGGCGTACGGCCCGCGTACCAGGTGAGCAGGAAGGCGTCCCGCTCGATCGTCTCCAGGCAGGCGTGCAGGACCGCCTCCTCCAGGCAGCCACCCACGGCGCAGCCGCTGGACGACTCGCGGAGGAACCGGGCGGCTCCGGCCCGTGCCACCCCGTAGTAGGCCGCGTGCTCCGGCACGAGGACCGGCCGAGCGGCGACCAGGTCGTACGCCCACACCCACGACGTGACCGCGTCCGGGGTGTAGGGGTCGAGCCGGTACGCCCGACGGCGGACGGCCTCGGGCTCCGGCAGGCCCAGCCGGGCGGGGTCGACGGCGTCGGCGGCCAGCTCCCGGTAGCTTCCCAACGTCGTCGTCCGGCGGCCCTGCGGGCAGCGCCCCGCCTCCCGTTCGACCGCCTCCAGCAGCGCCAGGGTTTGGGCGGTCGGATGGTCCGCCGCCCGGCCGTACCCACCGACCCGACCGGACCGGCCGGGGACGGGCATCTCCGCCGCCGCGAGCGCGAGCGGTCCCCGGCGCTCGGTGTGGACGTGCGTGACCGGCCCGTACCGGTGGTCGACGAGTTCGGCGCGGAGCCCGGCCAGGTCGGGCAGCCCGGGACGGACCCGGAGCCGGTCGGGTGCGGGCTGCCGGCGGGGGTGCAGGCTGATCGTGGCGGCGGTGGCCGAGTCGGGTGGCAGGGCCCCGCAGGCCGGACAGTCCGGCACCGCGCGGATCAGGTGCCGGCCGACCGCGCCGTCGCGGACCGACAGCACGCTGGCGAGGCGGGGGTCGGCGTCGTCGGCGAGCCGGTCGGCGACCAACTGGCCGATCAGCCCCAGCCAGTACGGCGGCAGCGGCAGCGGCCGACCGTCGGCGAGCAGCGCGGCGGTGCTGCCAGCACCGAGGACGGCCTGGTGCCGGGTGTCGGCGCACCGCAGGCAGCCGCCGGCGCCGGGGCTGCTCAGCGGGCCGATCTCGATCGCCGTCCCGCGCGCCCGCACCGGCAGGTACGCCCTGCCGGCCGCGTGGGCGGCCCGCTGTCCGGCCAGGTGCCGGGCCGCCGGCCAGTCCGCCCCGACACCCACCACCACCGGCCGACCCGTCCGTCGTCGTACGGCCGAGGCGCCGACGGCGATCGCCCGGACCAGGCGGTCGTCGTCTCCGATCACCCGCACCGGGCCGTCGTCCGCCGCGCCCGAACCGAGGGATGCGGTGCCAGGGTCGACCGGTGGGCGGCCCGGCACCGTTCCCGCCGTCGCCCCGGTGCCCGGCGGCGGGCCATCGGGGAGCGCCCCGGCGCCCGGCGCAGGGGCACCGGTGAGCGCCCCGGTCCGCGCTGCGAACGGCCGGGACTGCCTGCCGGTCGGCTCGCCGACGCGCTGGACGACCCCGCCGCGCAGCGACAGGGCCGTGCCGTCGGCGAGCCCGGCCAGCGCGCGTACGACCTCGTGCGCCACCAGGAACGGCAGCGACCGGTGGCCGGTCGCCGGCGTGACCGGACCGGCGTCCGTGCCTGCGGCGGCGGTGGCGTCGGTGGCCCGGCCGGTGGCGGCCGTGGCTGCTGTGGCCCGGCCGGTGGCGGCTGACAGGTCTGCGGCGGCGGGGTGACCGGCCGGGGCCAGCGGGCCGATCAGCGCGCCGTCCGGCCGGATCGTCACCGGTAACACGGCGGGTCGGGAGGAGCCGGGCTGCCGGGACGCGGCCCGGCGGCACGGCTCCCGCCGGTCGCCGGGGTCCTCCGGGTGCACGCACACGACGAGGTCCGCGTCGTCCCCGGTGGACAGCCCGCAGGCGGTCAGCACCGCCCGTACGGCCGGCGGAAGGTCGCCCTCGCCGGCGACCCCGACCCTGCACCGCGACACCGCGTCGAGCGCCCCGGCCGGATCCTGCGCGAGCCCCGCCAGGCAGGCCGCCAACGGGTGGGCGTCGCGCGCCACGCGGACGTCGACCAGGACGTCGTGCTCGGCGAGGAGGTCGAGCAGCCAGCCCACCGCCCGGGCAGTGGGCTCGGGCAGCCCCGGGGTGGCGGTCGCCGGGTCGAGGCCCCGGCGCAGGAGCGGCTCCAGCCGTCGCCACAGCTCGCCGGCGACCGGCGGGCAGGTCACCACCGAACCGGACCACCAGCCGCCCACGAGCAGCCCGCCCTCGACCGCCCGGACCAGGGTGCCCGGTCGCAGGGTCACCGCGCCCGCGTCCACGCGGATCATCCGGTGCGGGCGGCGAAGGCGTCCTGCCAGGACAGACCGTGGATCTCCTGGGTCGCCTCGACGAGCAGGTGGGCGCCGAGGTACCGCTCCATCGGCGCGACGTCGCAGAGCGTCAGCAGTTGGTAGAGCATGTTCGTGCAGAACCGGTAGACCTGGAACTCCCGGCTCGCGGCGATCCGTTGGAAGCCCGACGCCTCCAGCGCCTGGTGGTAGGCGCTCGCCCCGCGACGGCTCAGGTCCCACCGGATCGCCGTGGCGTCGTCGAACGAGGTGGTCAGACGCCGGAACTCGGCGGAGAAGGCGCCATTGAGCGCGCCCGCGTCGTACGCCCGCTCGGCGATCCGCCACGCGGCCGCGCTCCAGGCCCGCCACGCCGCCGCCACCGGCTCGGTGGTGTCCGGCGTGGACGCCTGTCGGACCAGGTCGTGGTACCTCCCGCCGGCCCGCTCGGCGAAGGCCGCGAAGCGCGGGCGCAGCAGGTCGCCCCGCTCGCCGAAGAGGAAGTCCTCCAGGTGGGACAGGAAGGTGTGGTAGCCGGACAACAGCCGTCCGGGCCAGGTGTCCGCGTGCGCGGCCATGGCGGTGACCACCACGCCCACCCGGGCGGCCTGGGCGTCTCCGACGAGGGCGAGCTGATCGAGCGACACCCGCACGGGAGCCAGCCCGGCGGCGAGGACGTCGGCACGGCACTCGACCGCGCCCGGCGTGCCGAGCAGCGCGACCAGGGCACTCTGGTCGCCGTCGGTCACCAGCACCGTGTTGTCGGGCCGGATCGGGTCGTACGGGGGCAGCACGAGTTCGGCCCGGCCGGCCGCCTCGGAACGCCGCAGCAGCAGTTCCTCGTCGAGGCCGGCACGCGAAGGCGCCACCGCCAGGTGCGCACGCAACGTCTCGGCGGCCTCGGCGGCCGCCGAGGCCCGGTGCGCCTCGGGCCCACGCAGCCGAAGGCGTACGTGCGGGCCGTGCAGCCAGTGCCGTTCCAGGTGGACGGAGAGCCCGGCGTCGCGCAGCCGCTCGGCGACGGGCAGGACGGCGTCGCGCAGCAGCGGTGCCTTGGCCTCCTCGTGGTAGTGGCACACGACGTCGGTGGTCGGGGACGGTCCGGTCGTGCTCGGCTCGGTCATCGCTCGGCTCCACTCGGCTCGATGGTGCGGTCGGGCGGCCGGCGCCGCTCACGTTCATGTCGGTCGACGACTTCCGGGGCCACGCGGGCGGTCACGGTCGGGCCGCCGGCAGGTAGGTCTCGACGACCAGTTCGGTGACCCGGTGCGGCCGGTCGTGGCCGGCGGGGCGGGGCAGGGCCTCCTCGACGACCAGCCGGCCGGTGATCCGCGCGAGCCAGCGGGGCACGCAGCGCAGGTGCAGCGGGCTGGCCAGGTCGACGAACTGCGGCTTGGGTCGGGCGACGGCCTCCCGGAGCCCGGCGATCGCCGGGGAAGGCGGCGGTGCGGACGCAAGCTCCGACGGCTGCCGGGCCTGGCCGCCGGAGTGCCGGGCGGCGTGGCCCGGTGCGGGCGGCTGCCCGGCGTGCCGGCCGCCCTGGTTGAGGAAGACCTGGTCGGGCAGGTCCCAGCCCGCCCGCAGCGCCGCGGCGGCGGCCACTGACGGCGAGCCGAGCCCGCGTAGGTGCCGCTCGGCGCCCTCGTCGAAGCGCCAGCTCCGGCGGGCGAGGACGACGCGGCCGCAGCGGAGCCGGTCGGAGACCACGGCCTGCCCGCCCGGCCCGGACACCGTGCGGGTCGCGGCCAGGTGGCGGAGCCCGACCTCGCTGGTGCCCAGGTCGCCGAGCAGCGCGGCCACCCGGGCCGGCAGCGCGGGCGGCGCGAGGAAGCCGAGGTACAACACGTCGAGCAGCTCGCCGGTGGCCGGGTCGAGCAGCCGGATCTGGTCGTCTACCAGGTCGTGCACCAGCTCGATCGAGGTGAGGTCGAGCCCGCCCAGTCGCCGGTCGTCGCCGATGTCCTCGCCCACCAGCAGCGGGTGCAGGTTCGCGTTGAAGCCGTGCACCGGCCGGAACTGGGCCACCCGGCCGGGCAGCACCCGGCGGAGCTGGGCGGCGACCGCGTCGCGCATGCCGGTGTCGCCGAAGAGGTCCAGGAAGCGGCTGGTGAACCGGCCCCAGCCGCCGTAGATGTGGTTGAGGTGCAGCGATCCGTCCGGGCCGTGCTGGCCGAAGAAGGCGTACGACACCGGTCGGGACCGCAGCCAGCGGGGCAGCGCGGCGGCCGCCTCGGCGACGACTTCGGCGGCGACGACGGTCTGTACGCCGTCGCTCGCCCCGTCGGCGCGTACGGCGCGGACCACCTGCTGGCGCAGCGCGGCCAGCTCGGCCAGCTCGGGCACCCGGTCGACGGAGCCGCCCGTCAGGGTCCCGTCCGGGGCCACCGTCGGCAGGTCACCGAAACCGGCACCCACCTCGGCGAAGAACTCGCCGAGGTCGGCACAGCGGCCACCGGGACCGTAGCGTTCGACGAACCGGTGTCGCAGGAGCCGGCGCGACACCTGGTCCCTGTCGAACAGCAGGGCGAGGCCGGTCAGCGCGGCGAGGTCGGCGGTGTCCGCGGGCGGCCGGGTGAGGCGCACCGGTCCGGGCAGCACGACGTCCTCGGTGACGGGCGCGTGGGGCGGCGCGGTGGCGCCGAGCTGCCCCAGGGCCTGCTGCCAGCCGGCCCCGATCCGTCGTACGAACGCGCCGCGTCGCGCCGCGTCGACCTCGGCCAGTGACCGGATGTCCTGGTCGAGTTGGCGTACCTGGTCGGCGAGGGCGGGCGCGCCGGTGTCGCCGAGCCAGTCGGCGACCGCCGCCAGCGCCGCCGGGTCGTGCTCGGTGGTCGGGGGCACCGGGATCAGCAGGCGTTCGTCGCAGAGCTGGGTGACGAGACGCCGCGCTAGACCTTCGGCCTCGGCGGCGTCAGCGGCGGGGCGGCCGGCGCCTCGGCCGAGGGCCGCCACGAGTTCCGCCGGCGGGTGTCCGCCCGGTGCGGCGCGGAGCACCCGGACGATCGCGGCCAGCGCGGGCCGCAGCGGCATCCGGACGCGCTCCTCCCGGATCACCGGCATGCCGTCGGCGCCGGTCGTCGGGTGCTCCCGGTAGAAGACCACGTGCCCGTCGTGCACGCGGGTGCCCGGCGCCAGCCGGTGCGGGATGCGCGGCAGTTGGCCCGGGCGGCTGCTCCCGGCCAGGAAGAGGCTGGCGACGAGGCTGGCGGGAGGACGGGTCACCGCCACCGGTTCGCCCGCTGCCGTCAGGTCCAGGCCCGCCGCGAGGTCTGCCCCGCCGGGCGGGGACGCCGCTGCGGCGGGGACTGCTTCCGCGTCCGGCCAGGAGGCCCAGCCGACGACGGTGTACCAGGACAGCGGGCTGGTCCGGGTGGTGGCCCGCAAGGCGTACCGGAGCACGGTCGGTTCGGACTTGCGGCCGCGGGCGTCCGGGTCGCCGCCGCGCGCCGCCGCCCGCAGTACCGCCGCCAACAGCTCGGGGCTGGTCAACGCGGCGGCCCGACCGAACGCCTCGCTGCCGCACAGGGCGGCGAGCGCGGCGCGCTCCTCGGCCAGCGTGGCGTCGGATCCGGCGTCGAGGGCGGCGGTGAGCCGGTCGACCTCGGCCCGGGCCCGCAGCCAGCGCCCCAGCGCCGGCAGCCGGCCGGGCAGGTCGCCGAGCCGGGTCCGGAGGTCGTCGGCCGGGGAGCGGCCGTTGTGGACGTCGCGGCGCAGTGGCAGCAGGACCGAGCGGCGGTACGCCGGCGGCACCTGACCGCCGAGCCGGTACAGCTCCTCGGTGAGTCCGGGGCCGAGGGTGCGGCACTCGACCAGCCGGTCGACGAGCTGGTCCTGGAGGCGACGCAGGTGCCGTCCGGCCGGTCCGGCCGCCGGCTGGTCCACCGCCGTCCGGCGGATCAGCACGTACGGAGCGACCTGCACGGCCGACGCGGCGCGGTGATCCGCTGCCGGAGCCGGCGGCGGGGCAGGGGACTGGCGGGTGGTTGTCACGCGTTCCTCCGTACGCGGTCGTCGACCGCGACCACGGTCGAGCCGGTGGGGCCGGCGAGCCGCCGCTGTCGGCGTCCCGGCCCCACCGGTCGGTCACGGCCTGTTACTGGGGCAGCTCGTAGGCGCAGGAGGAGTAGCCGAGCCACTCCCAGACGATCGAGACGCTCGCGGAGGCGCCGGTCTCCGGCAGGGCCACCGACTCGCGCACGGCGTGCACCTCCAGCAGGTCGGACACCTCGAGGTCGGCCAGGTTGAGGTCTTCGAGGTCGGCCAGCGTGGCCGTCATGTCGCGCATCGTGTACTCCGATTTCAGGGGATGTCGTCGACGAACAAGCGCACTTGTCGATGACAAGATGGACAGTGCGCAAGATGTTAGTCAGCTCTGCCCACGAACTATTCGTCCGAGCGTCCAGTCGCCGATGGCCGTACGACGGCTGTGGACGGACGATGAGAAGGAAGTGCGCTCCCGCGGCTGATGCGCGGGAGGCAGGAGGCACTGCGGACGCGGCTGCAGACGCCCGCCCGCCCCCGCGCGCACGAAGGTGCCGCGGTCCGCTTCTGCCGGACCGCGGCACCGCTCACCCGGAACCGTCCGCCTAGGGCCGGCGGGCCCAGGTCCAGGCGTAGCCGTCGTCCTCGCACGCGGTCGCGGCGTCGCAGAGGTCCAGCGGCCGGAAGGTGTCGACCATGACGGCGAGTTCGTCGAAGAAGTCCGCGCCGATGGAACGCTCGGCGGCGCCCGGCTGCGGGCCGTGGGTGAAGCCGGACGGGTGCAGCGAGATCGAGCCCTGCTCGATGCCGGAGCCGCGCCGGGCCTCGTAGTTGCCGCCGGTGTAGAAGAGCATCTCGTCGGAGTCGACGTTGTGGTGGTTGTACGGCACCGGGATCGCGTCGGGGTGGTAGTCGACCTTGCGGGGCACGAACGAGCAGATCACGAAGTTGGGGCCCTGGAAGGTCTGGTGCACGGGCGGCGGCTGGTGGATCCGGCCGGTGATCGGCTCGAAGTCGTGGATGGAGAACGCCCACGGGTACATGTGCCCGTCCCAGCCGACCACGTCGAACGGGTGGTGGGCGTAGGTGTAGCGGGTCCAGCCGCGGCGGTGCCGGACCAGCACCTCCACGTCCTCGCCGTCGACCAGCAGTGGCGCGTCCGGCCCCCGGACGTCGCGCTCGCAGTAGGGCGAGTGCTCCAGGAACTGGCCCCGCACGGAGAGGTAGCGCTTGGGCGGGCCGATGTGGCCGGCCGCCTCGACGGCGAGCAGCCGGGTCGGCGCGTCGCCGGTGGGCACCAGCCGGTGGATGGTCGAGGTGGGGATGACGACGTAGTCGCCGGGCACCGTGTCGAGCACGCCGAACGTGGACTCGACCCGCAGGGTGCCCGACTCCACGTAGAGGCAGTGGTCGCCGGTGGCGTCGCGGAACAGCGGGGACGGCCGGTCCGCCAGCACGTACGCGATGCGCACGTCGTCGTTGGCGAGCAGGTACTGCCGGCCGAGCACCGGGTCGGCGCCGGCGCCGTCGAGCTTGTGGGTGCGCAGGTGGCGGGGCTTGAGCGGAAGGTTCGGCACCCGGGTGAACGCCGGCGGGGTGAACTCCTCGGCGGCCACGATCGCGGTCGGCGCGTGCCGGTGGTAGAGCAGGGACGAGTCGGAGGAGAAGCCCTCCTGGCCCATCAGCTCCTCGGCGTAGAGGCTGCCGTCGGGCTGGCGGAACTGGGTGTGGCGCTTGCGCGGCACCTCGCCGACGCTGCGGTAGTACGGCATCTCGCCTCCCGGTTCGTCCCGTTCACCGATCCAACGGCGTCCGATAATCGGACGCTGTTGTCCGTTCCTTGTAGCGTCCCGTACATTCTTGTCTCGTGTCAACGCAGGTGCCCGCGCTCGTCGACGGCCTCGTCGACGACGCCGCCGTCTTCCCGCCCGGCAGCGCGCCGCTGCCCGCCGCCGTCGCCGCGCACCGGCGGCACCGCACCTCCTGGTACGCCGACCTGGTCGGCCCGCTCCTGGTCCCGGCCACGAGGCTGCCCGAGGTGGCGGGCCTGCTCGGCGCCGACGAGCGGATCGCGGTCGGGGTGATCGGCGACGTGCCCCTCGACCGGCTCGACGAGGTGCGGGCCACGGCCGACCCGCGCATCCGCGTGCGCCAGGTGGAGGCGGCGGTCGCCAAGCGCGGCGAGGACCCGCTGCCCGGCCTGACCGAGCTGGTGGCGCTGGCCCGCCGCGCCGGTGCCGGTCCGGCCACCCTCGACGCCGTCTACGCCGAACTGCCGCTCACGTTCGGGCTGATGGGGGCGCTGGACGCGCTCGCCGCCGCCCGCGCCGACGGCCTGCCGATCGCCGCGAAGTTCCGCACCGGCGGGCTGGCCGCCGAGCTGTTCCCCACCCCGGCGGAGCTGGCCGCCGTGATCTGCGCCTGCCGGGACCGGGACCTGCCGTTCAAGCTGACCGCCGGGCTGCACCAGGCGGTCCGGCACCTCGACCCGGAGACCGGCTTCACCCACCACGGCTTCGTCAACGTGCTGGCGGCGGCGCTGGCGGCCGCCGGGGGTGCCACCGTGGAGTCGGTCGCCGAGCTGCTCACCGCGACCGATCCGCGCCCGCTCGTGCAGTACGCCGAGGCCGGGCTGGACGCCCCGCGCCCGCTGTGGATCGGCTTCGGCTCGTGCAGCATCCTGGAACCACTTACCGATCTGATCCGGCTGGGGCTGGTGAACGGGGGCTTTCAAGCATGACCTGGGTGACGGGTGCCGACGGTTCGTCGTACGGGGTCGCCAACCTCCCGTACGGGGTGTTCCGCCACGCGGAGGGCGCGCCGCGCGTCGGCGTACGCATCGGCGACTTCGTGCTCGACCTGGCCGGCGCGGAGGAGGCCGGCCTGGTGCTGGCCGCAGGGACGCTGGGTCGGCCCACCCTCAACGACTTCATGGCCCTCGGTCGACCACAGTGGACGGTCGTCCGGCAGCGGGTGACCGAGCTGCTCACCGACGCCGCCCACCGGCCGGCGGTGGAGCCGCTGCTGGTGCCCCTGGCGGAGGTGCGGATGCAGCTGCCGTTCGAGGTCGCCGACTACGTCGACTTCTACTCCTCCGAGCACCACGCGTCCAACGTCGGCCAGATCTTCCGCCCCGGTCAGCCGCCGCTGCTGCCCAACTGGAAGCACCTGCCGATCGGCTACCACGGTCGGGCCGGCACGGTGGTCGTCTCCGGCACGCCGGTGGTGCGGCCGAGCGGGCAGCGGGCCACCCCGCAGGGCCCGGTCACCGGCCCGTCCGTACGCCTCGACATCGAGGCCGAGGTCGGCTTCGTGGTCGGCGTGCCCAGCCCGCTGGGCGATCGGGTCTCCGTCGACGACTTCGCCGACCACGTCTTCGGTGTCGTGCTGGTCAACGACTGGTCGGCCCGCGACATCCAGGCCTGGGAGTACCAGCCTCTCGGCCCGTTTCTCGGCAAGTCCTTCGCCACCTCGGTCGCGGCCTGGGTGACCCCGCTGGACGCGCTGGGCGACGCCTTCGTCCCCGCCCCCGACCAGGACCCGCCGGTCGCCGCCTACCTGCGCGACGTGCCGCACCTCGGGCTGGACCTGCGCCTGTCGGTGGAGTGGAACGGCGAGCGGGTCAGCGAGCCGCCGTTCGCCACCATGTACTGGACGCCGGCGCAGCAGTTGGCCCACCTCACGGTCAACGGCGCCTCGCTGCGCACCGGCGACCTCTACGCCTCGGGCACCGTCTCCGGGCCGGAACGGGGACAGGTCGGCTCGTTCCTGGAACTCACCTGGGGCGGCAGCGAGCCGGTGAAGTTCGCCGACGGCGGGACCCGCACCTTCCTGGAGGACGGCGACACGGTGACGATCACCGCCACCGCGCCCGGCCCGGACGGCACCACGATCGCCCTGGGCGAGGTGACCGGGCAGGTCCTCGCCGCCCGCTGACCCACCTTCCGATCATCGACGGTCCCCGGTCGCACAGTTGGTGCGACCGGGGACCGTTGCTTGCGCGTTGATCGTCGCGGATTCCGTCGCCATGCCGCGCCGGGGCCGGGCCGGACGTCCCCCTTCCGGTTCCGGCCCCGGCCGCCGGTTGGCGTACCGACGACAGGAAGGTGACGACGATGAACGATCTCCCGGGCGCGGTCTGGCGTACCAGCAGCCGCTCCAACGACCAGGGGCTCTGCGTGGAGGTGGCGGACAACCTGGTCGACGACCTCGGCGTGGTGGGCGTACGCGACTCCAAGGACCAGGCAGGCCCCACGCTGGCGGTCAGCCCGCCGGGGTGGGCGGCCTTCGTCGGCGCGATCCGGGCCGGCCAGTTCGGTCGCTGACGGGTCGACCGCTCCGGATCGGGGCTCCCGGCGGTGGAAAATCCGCTCCGGGGGCCCCGATCCGCGCTCACCCGGCGTACCGTCGAGGCCACGGGAGGTGGCATGTCGACGGTGGCGGTCACGGAGTTCGTGGAGGCGCACGACGTCGACCTCTGGCGGCTGCTGACCGACCTGACCACCCGCACCCGGCGCTTCACCGGCCCGGTGGAGGTGCTCACCCCCAACCCGTTCGGCCCCGGCACCGTGTGGCGGGAGACCCGTTCCCAGCCCGACGGCACCGCGCTGGTCGAGGAGTTCCTCGTCATCGAGGCCGAGCCGCCCCGACGGCTGGTGCTCGGCTCGCGGGGCGCCGGCGTGGACTACCGGATCACCTGGGCGCTGCGCCCGGTCGAGCGGCGTCGCCGGGGCTGCACCGCCGTCACGGTCGAGCAGGAGGCGGTGCCGACCGCCCCTTACGGTCGGGTGGTCGCGCTGCTGCTCGGCGGGCTGGCGGCCCGGGCGGTCGAGCGCGCGCTGCGGCAGGACCTCGCCGACCTGGCCGCCGCCGCGGCGGCCGCCAACGCGACCGAGGCGGCCTGAGGCGCACGCCGGGCTGGTCCGAGGCGCACGCGGGCGGTCTGAGGCGCACGCCGGGCGATCTGAGGCGCACGCCGGGTGGTCCGAGGCGCATGCCCAGGGCGCTTCGTGGATGCCCCCGGCACGTCACCGCCGGAGTGCCCGGGCGCCGGTGACCTGACAGGGCCCTGACCGGTTCCGCTGGGTAGGGTGCCGGGCGGAGGTGCGGCATGGGGTTCCCGAACGGCCGGCGGCGGATCGCGGTGGCGGTCGCGGCGCTGCTCGGCACCGTCGCCGTCGCGGCGACGGTCTACCGGGTGCTCGCCCCCGCCGAGGTCAGCACGCCCGCGCGGGCCGGGTACCCGGCTGCCGCGTCCCCCTCAGCCGGCGTGATCGGCCGGCTCCCCGTGGCCCCGCTCGTCGTGGACGGCCGGCTGCGGGTCTACGCGGCCCACCGCCAGGTCTACGCCGACCGCCCGGTCGACGGCCGGCACCGGACGACCCCGTACTGGTCGTACCGCCGCTGGCCGGCGACGCTCGACGGGGTCGTGGCGAGCGGGACGACTGTGGTCACTCGCTGGTCCGACGGGCGGCTCGTGGCGCTGGACGCGCGGACGGGCCGGGTCGCCTGGCGGGCGGACGGGCCAGCACCGGTCGGGGAGCGGGCGGTCCGGCGCACGGGCGCGGCGACCGTCTGGGACCCGCAGGGCATCTTCGTGGCCCCCGCGCCCGACGGGCGGCAGGTGGTGGTGGCGGCCGGGGCGGAGTGGGCGCGTGCCGTGGACCTGGCCGACGGCCGCGAACTGTGGCGGTCGCACGTCACCGTCACGCTGCCACCGGGCGACACGGTCGCCGGGTGCCGGGACGCGCTCGGCACGACCGCGTCGGGACACCTGATCACCGTCGACTCCTGCGCGGGGCCGGCGACGATGGAGTTCCGCGACGCTGCGACCGGGGCGGTGGGCCTGCGCTGGCGACCGCCGGATGCCGGCGACGAGCTGGTGGCGACCCTGCTGGGCTGCGGCACCGGCCGGACGGGGTGCACCGGGTTGCGGACGGCGAGGCCGGGCGACGACGCGGGCCGGGGCTGGCTGCTCGGCGCCGGGGAACCGGTCACCGCCCCGGCCCTGGACCGGCCGGACGCCGAACTCGTCGGCGGGACGGCCGTGGCGGTCGTGGACGGGGTGGCGGTCGGCCGCTCGGCGCGTACGGGCGCGGAGCTGTGGCGCCGTCCCGGCCCGTCGCAGGCGCGGCTGCTCGCCGTCCAGCCCGACCGGGTGCACCTGCTGACGGAGACGAACGACCTGCTGACGCTGGACCCGGCGACGGGGGCGCAGCGGTCCTTCTTCGCGCTCAACGTGGGCTCGGACGGGATCGGCTGGGTGCCCGGCGCGGTGTACGCGGCCGGCGGTTTCGTGGCCGTGGAGCGGCTCCGCAAGCCGGTCGATCCGACGGCGGACGACCAGCGGTACTACCTGACCTCGGAGCCGATGCTCTTCGCCGCGACGTGAAACGCCGGCCCGGCTGCTCGACAAAACGGACATAAGTTACTTAGAGTCCATTTGTGCGTTTCCTGGCTGCCCTGTTGGGCGCGATCCTCATCCTCGTCACCGCCTCGCCGGCCGACGCCGCGCCGACCCGCCCGGCCGGCGGCGTCCACCACGGCGCCGACGACCGTCCCGCCGCCTGACGGGTGCGGCTCGGGGCCGGTGGAGGCCGCCTGAGAGTCCGGTCCGGTCCGCGAGGGGATGGCGGACCGGACCGGCACCTGCCTCAGGCCAGCGCGGTCTCCGCCGCCGCCAGGAAGGCGTCGTTCTCGGCCGGGGTGCCGATGGTGACCCGGACCCCGTCGCCCGCGAACGGCCGGACGATCACGCCCCTCGCCTCGCACGCCTTGCCGAAGTCCACCGCCCGGTCGCCCAGCGGCAGCCAGACGAAGTTCGCCTGGCTGTCCGGCACGTCCGGGACGAGCTTGCGCAGCGCCTCCGTGACGCGGTCGCGCTCGCTGACCACGAGGGCGCACCGCCGCCGTACCTCGTCCTCCTGGGCCAGTGCGGCGAGCGCGCCCGCCTGCGCGGCCATGTTGCTGGAGAACGGCGTCACGACCTTGCGGATCGCCGCCGCCACCGCCGGCTGGCCGACCAGGAAGCCGATCCGCAGGCCGGCCAGGCCCCAGGCCTTGGAGAGCGTGCGCAGCACGACCACGTTCGGCCGGTCGAGGTAGGTGAGGCCGTCCGGCACGTCCGGGTCGGTGACGAACTCGCGGTACGCCTCGTCGATCACGACCAGCACGTCCTCGCCGACCGTGTCCAGGAACCGGTCCAGCTCCGCCCGGCGCACCGACGTCCCGGTGGGGTTGTTCGGGTTGCAGACCACGATCAGCCGGGTCCGGTCGGTCACCGCCGCCGCCATCGCCGCCAGGTCGTGCCCATGCCCGGCGTCGTTGGGCACCCGCACACTTGTCGCGCCGCTGGTCGCCGCGATGATCGGGTACGCCTCGAAGGAGCGCCACGCGTAGAGGAACTCGTCGCCGGGCAGGCAGGTGGCCCGGACGAGGTGCTCGGCCAGCGCCACCGACCCGCAGCCGGTGGCGATCTGGTCGACGTGCACGCCGTACCGCTCGGACAGCGCCTCGCGCAGCGCGAGCGCGCCCATGTCCGGGTAGCGGTGCACCCCGGCGGCGGCCCCGGCGACGGCCTCCACGACGCCGGGCAGCGGCCCGTACGGCACCTCGTTGCTGGCCAGCTTGATCGCCTCGGGGAGGCCGAGCTCGCGGGCCAGGTCGGCCGGGCTGCGGCCGGGCACGTAGTTGGGCAGCGCGTTCAGGTCGGGGCGGGTCAGCCGCAGCTCCGGCTGGTGACGTCCGGGGTCGGTCATGGGGTGTCTCCCGAGGGGTCGGTGCGGTCGTCGGGGGTGCGGTCGTCCGTGGTGGTGGGCTCGCGCGTGCTGGTGCGGTCGTCCGGCGTGCCGCGCTCGCCCGTGGTGCCGCGCTTGCTGCGGGGGAGCTGGACCACCACGGTCTGCGCCCGCTTGTCGTGCAGCGCCTGACGCAGCGGGTGGTCGAAGAGCGGGGAGAGCGCGTCGACGAGCTGGAGCAGAAGGCCCAGGCCGCAGCAGTACCAGAGCAGGGTGGGCAGGCCGAGGGTGTTCCACCGGCGCAGCGCCCGGCCGAAGCCGAGCGGCTCGTCCGCGCTCACCGGCAGCACCTTGACGCCCACCAGCCGCTTGCCGAAGGTCTGCCCGCCCGAGGCCGTCGTCGGCACCTCGTACGCGAGCCAGAGGGCGGTGGCGATCAGCAGGATGACGACCTGGAGGCCGCCGGCCTGCTCGCTGGGCTGCGGCAGGTTGTCGGTGGAGCTGTCGCCCGCCATCGCCCGCCGGAACACCTCCCGCCAGTACGGCGTGGTTTCCTCGACCAGCCGCCAGACGAACCAGCCGTTCACCACGGCGTTCAGCGCGAAGACGACCGTGAAGTCGATCAGCCGGGCGACCAGCCGGGCGCCGAACCCGGCCAGCGGGAGCCCGTGCGGGCGTGGCTCCGGCGGCCGTCCGGGCCAGCCACCGGGCGGCCAGCCGGGCGGCGGACCGCCGCCGGGCGGCCAGCCGGGCGGAGGCCCCTGCGGGTGGCCCGGCCCCTGCGGGTGGCCGTGACCCTGCGGCGGCTGCCAGGGATAGGCCTGCCCCGGGTGTGGCTGCCCGGGGTGCGGCTGCCCCGGGAAGGGCTGCCCGCCCGCGGGGGCGCCCGACGCGGGCACCGGGGCCGCGGGTGACGTCGGGGCGGGTGCGGGTGGCGGCTCGGCCGGCGGCGGCCCCTCGGGCGGGGTGGCGTCGACGGGGATCGGTGCGCCGATCCAGCCCTCGCCGTCCCAGTAACGTCGGGTCTCCGGATCAGCCGGGTCGACGTACCATCCCGGTCCGACACTCATGGCCTGGCCTCGCTGCGCTCGCTCACGCAGACACCTTAACGACGACGGTGCCGGCGAACTTGTCGTGGAGGCACTGCTGCCAGGGCTTGTCCCACAACTGCCAGAGCCCGTCGAGGTAGCTGAGGCCGGGCAGGAACATGGCGGCGACGTACTGCACGGCGTACCGCTTGCCGGTCATCCGCCGGTCCAGCGTGGCGGCCGGGTCGAGCGGCACGACCCGCAGCTTCATCACCCGCTTGCCGTACGTCTGCCCGGTGCGCTTCATGTACTCCACGTGGTAGAGCCAGTAGAGCCCGAGCATGACCACCATCAGGCCCAGTTCAAGCAGCAGGATCGGCAGCATGAAGTCGGTCAGGAACGACGCGGGGTCGGGATCGGCGAGGGTGCCGTCCGGGTTGGTCCGGGTCAGGTCGTCCATCATGTTCCAGATCACGATCAGGAACGGCGGCAGGAAGAGCACCGTCGCCACCAGCGTGCTCAGCGCGACGTCGATCAGCGCGGCGAGCAGCCGGTCCCCGAAGCTGGCGAGCGGCTGGCCGCCCGGCCCGAGCGCCGGGGCCGGACGGGGCGGCCCGGCCCAGCCCGGGGGCGGCGGGGTCCAGCCCGGGGGCGGGACCTGACCGGGCGACGGGGCGTGTTGCGGTGGCACCGCGTACCCCTGACTGGAGGGACCGGAAGGCGGCGCGAAGCCGCCGGCGGCGGGCGGAAACCCACCGGCCGGCGGCGTCGGGTACGTCGGAGGCTGCGTCACGCTCGTCAGTGTTACAGGTTGCCGCGCGCTTCCTGCTCCCGCTCGATGGCCTCGAAGAGCGCCTTGAAGTTGCCCTTGCCGAAGCCGAGCGAGCCGTGCCGCTCGATCAGCTCGAAGAAGACCGTCGGGCGGTCCTGCACCGGCTTGGTGAAGATCTGGAGCAGGTAGCCGTCCTCGTCCCGGTCCACCAGGATCTTGCGGGCCTTCAGCTCCTCGATCGGCACCCGCACCTGGCCGATCCGGGCGCGCAGCTCCGGGTCGTCGTAGTACGAGTCCGGGGTGTCGAGGAACTCGACGCCGGCGGCGCGCATGGCGTCGACGCTGGCCAGGATGTCGTTGGTGGCCACGGCGATGTGCTGGGCGCCCGGGCCCCGGTAGAACTCCAGGTACTCGTCGATCTGCGACTTCTTGCGGGCGATCGCCGGCTCGTTGAGCGGGAACTTCACCTTGCGGGTGCCGTTCGCGACGACCTTGCTCATCAGCGCCGAGTAGTCGGTGGCGATGTCGTCGCCGATGAACTCGGCCATGTTCGAGAAGCCCATGACGCGCTTGTAGAACTCGACCCACTCGTCCATCCGGCCGAGCTCGACGTTGCCGACCACGTGGTCGACGGCCTGGAAGAAGCGCTTCGGCTGGAGGCCGGCGTCGATCATCGGCTGCCGGTCCACGATCGGCTTGCGGGCCACGAAGCCGGGCAGGAACGGGCCGGTGTAGCGGGAGCGGTCGACAAGCGTGTGCGCCGTGTCGCCGTACGCGGCGATGGAGGCCATCCGGACGGTGCCGTGCTCGTCGCTGACGTCGTGCGGCTCGGTCAGGCCGGTGGCGCCCTGCGCGGTCGCGTGCGCGTACGCGGCGTCGACGTCCGGCACCTCCAGCGCGATGTCGGAGACGCCGTCGCTGTGCCTGGTCACGTGCTCGGCGCCCGGGGCGTCCGGGCGGACCGCGCCGGTCAGCACGAACCGCGCCGAGCCGCTGGTCAGCACGTACTGGGCGTGGTCCCGGTAGCCCTGCTCGGGGCCCCGGTACGCCACGCAGGTCATGCCGAACGCGGTGGAGTAGTAGTGCGCGGCCTGCTTGGCGTTGCCCACCAGGAAGTGCACGTGGTCGAGGCCCTTGACCGGGAACGGGTCGCGGCTGATGTCGTGGTCGACGGCGCCGACGAGCACGTCGACGTCGACGTCGTCGGTCGCCTGGGGTCGGTCGATCGCCTGGGTCATCGCGGTCTCCCTCAAGTTCCGGTCGGCCCCGTGGCCGCCGCCGTCGGTCGTGTGCGGTGGTGCTGTGGCGAGGATCGCGGGGAAGTGCCGCACTGGGCAACTGTCGCGCCCAAGCCTGGTCAGGTTGCGCATTCAGTAGGGTGATCTGCCATGAGTGCTGGTCAGGGTGTACAGCTCGACGCCCTCGACGCGCGGTTGATCGAACTGCTCGCCGAGGAACCGCGGATCGGGGTGCTGGAGTGCTCCCGGCGCCTCGGGGTCGCCCGGGGCACCGTGCAGGCCCGGCTGGACAAGCTCGTCGAGCGGGGCGTCATCTCGGGCTTCGGGCCGGAGATCTCCCCGGCGGCGATCGGGTTCGGGGTGACCAGCTTCGTCACCCTGGAGATCAGCCAGCGGGACGGGCACGACCTGGTCGCCGCGCACCTGGCCGCGATCCCGGAGGTGCTGGAGGCGCACACCATCACCGGCTCCAGCGACCTGCTCTGCCGGATCGTGGCCCGATCGAACACCGACCTCCAGCGGGTGATCGACCAGATCGTGTCGTACGAGGGCATCCGCCGCGCCTCGACGATCATCGCCCTGGCCGAACAGATCACCTACCGCACCCTCCCCCTGATCCGCTCCGCCGCCCAACGCTGAGCAGGCGCGCGAGAAAGGGGGGCGACACGGCGGCGCGGGACGGCGGCGCCGCGGCGGTCGTCGCTACCGTGTGCGTGTGGCGAAGGCGGGCGGCCTCGGGGGGTGGCGTGGCGGGCTGCTGCTCGCGCTCGTCGTCGTCGTCGCGCTCGCCGCGACCGGAGTGTGGAACCCGTTCCCCGGGATGTGGGACTGGGTGAACCGTAGCCAGCCCATCTCCGAGCCGGACGTGGTCTGGCAGCAGCGCGTCGGCGGCACCCCGCGCAGCGTGACAATCGCCGGCGAGACCGTCGTGGTCGAGCAGCGCACCCGCGTGGAGGCGCGCAGCCTGGCCACCGGCGCCCAGCTGTGGGAGCGCAAGGCCGACTGGGCCGCGGTGGCCGGCGGCGACCGGGACTCCGTCGTCGTCGTGGGCAAGCTGCTGGTCAAGGGCTACGAGGTGCTGGACCCGACGACCGGCGCCACCCGGCGGCGCAACGGCGACGCGGTGGCCGTCTGGACGTACCGCAACATGCTGCTCGACGCCCGCTGCGTCGAGGCCACCGACTGCACGGTCAGCGCCTGGGACGCGCGCGGCACCGCCCCGCTCTGGACGGCCTTCGTGCCCGGGGTGCGCAGCGGGCTGCTCGGCGACAATCCGGGGCTGCTCGACACCCGCCGGCTCGACGCCGTCCGCATCGACGACGGGGTGGCCGGCCCGGAGCCCGTACCGCCGCTGCTCGGCTTCCCCATCGACGGCCGGGTGCACGTCCTCGACACCGCCACCGGGCGGGTGCTCCAGGACGTCGAGCCCGGCCGGGACGAACGGCTGTCGGTGGTCGGCGGCCGGCTGCTGCGGATCACCGCCCGCTCCCAGGACGGCACCTGCTACTTCGCCATCTCCGGCCGGGACGCGGCGACCGGCCAGGAGACGTGGCAGCGGGCCGGGATCAACCTGCGGACCGCCGACAACGCCGGCTGCGTGCAGCGGGAGGACCCGCACGGCGCGCGCAACGTGCTGATCGGGGTGGCCCCGGACGCCCGCGAGGCGGTCCTCGACGGCTACGACGGACGGCTGCTGCTGGTCACCTCCGCCGGGGAGAAGCTGCTCGCGGTCGACGACCGGTACGCCCTGGTCCGGCCGGCCGACAAGCGCGCGGTGGTCGGCCGGGAGTTGGGCGCCGGGCGGGTCCGGTGGACCCGTCCGACCGGGCCGAAGGCCGGCGCGGCGCTCACCCCGTACGCGGCCGTGATCGCCGACGAGAAGCCGTCCCGGCTGGTGGCGCTGGACCCGCGTACCGGGCGGGAACTGGCGAGCCTGCGCAGCTCCGCGAACGCCCTCGCGGTCGGCCCGAGGGGCATGATCATCGGCGAGGGGCGGGAGATCGGCTACGTCCGCTTCGGCGGGGTGCCGGGCGCCCCCGTCCCGCCGCGCGACGGCGGCGTACCCGGTCCCGGCGGCACGGCGGGCGTACCCGGGCCGGAGGACACCTGCGGCCCGAAGCGGGAGCTCTGCCCCGGGTGAGAGCGTCGTCCCAGGACCCACCCGGCGGGTGGGACTGATCGACCCTTCTGCCCTAGGCTTTCCGCTCATGAGCAGTGCCGCCGCGTTCTCGTACGCTCCCTTGCTGCCGACCGGCCCTGACCAGACGGAATACCGCCTGGTCACCGACGAGGGCGTCGACGTCGTCAACGGGCCAGGGGGTCGCCGGTTCCTCACCGTGGAGCCGACCGCGCTCACCGCGCTGACCGCCGAGGCGATGCACGACATCGCGCACTACCTGCGCCCCGCGCACCTGGCCCAGCTGCGGGCGATCATCGACGATCCGGCGGCCTCGCCGAACGACCGGTTCGTCGCGCTCGACCTGCTGCGCAACGCCAACATCGCGGCCGGCGGCGTGCTGCCGATGTGCCAGGACACCGGCACCGCCATCGTGATGGGCAAGCGCGGCCGGCACGTGCTCACCGACGGCAGCGACGCCGAGGCCGTCTCGCGCGGCGTCTACCAGGCCTACACCCGGCTCAACCTGCGCTACTCGCAGCTCGCCCCGCTGACCATGTGGGAGGAGCGCAACACCGGCAGCAACCTGCCGGCCCAGGTCGAGCTCTATGCGGAGGATCCGGACGGGCAGCCCGACGCGTACAAGTTCCTCTTCATGGCCAAGGGCGGCGGCTCGGCCAACAAGTCGTACCTCTACCAGGAGACCAAGGCGCTGCTGAACCCCACGCGGATGATGCAGTTCCTGGAGGAGAAGCTGCGGCTGATCGGCACCGCCGCCTGCCCGCCGTACCACCTCGCCATCGTCATCGGCGGCACCTCCGCCGAGTACGCGCTGAAGACCGCCAAGTACGCCAGCGCCAAGTACCTCGACGCGCTGCCCACCTCCGGCTCGATGACCGCGCACGGCTTCCGGGACCTGGAGCTGGAGGCGGAGGTGCTGGAGCTGACCCGCAACTTCGGCATCGGCGCGCAGTTCGGCGGGCGCTACTTCTGCCACGACGTGCGGGTGGTCCGGCTGCCCCGGCACGGCGCCTCGTGCCCGGTGGCGATCGCCGTCTCCTGCTCCGCCGACCGGCAGGCGGTCGCCAAGATCACCCCGTCGGGCGTGTGGCTGGAGCGGCTCGAGACCGACCCGGCGCGCTTCCTGCCCGACGTCACCGACGAGACGCTCGACGCGTCCGAGGTTGTCCGCGTCGACCTCAACCGGCCGATGGACGAGATCCGCGCCGAGCTGTCGAAGTACCCGGTGAAGACCCGGCTGTCGCTGACCGGTCCGCTCGTCGTGGCCCGCGACATCGCGCACGCCAAGATCGCCGAGCGGCTGGACGCCGGCGAGCCGATGCCGCAGTACCTGCGCGACCACGCGGTCTACTACGCCGGCCCGGCCAAGACCCCGGAGGGCTACGCGTCCGGCTCGTTCGGTCCGACCACCGCCGGTCGGATGGACGCGTACGTGGAGAAGTTCCAGGCCGCGGGCGGCTCGCAGGTCATGCTCGCCAAGGGCAACCGGTCCGCCCAGGTCACCCGCTCCTGCCAGCAGCACGGCGGCTTCTACCTCGGCTCGATCGGCGGCCCGGCCGCCCGGCTCGCGCAGGACTGCATCAAGCACGTCGAGGTCCTGGAATACGCGGAGCTGGGCATGGAGGCGGTCTGGAAGATCGAGGTCGAGGACTTCCCGGCCTTCATCGTGGTCGACGACAAGGGCAACGACTTCTTCGCCGAGGTCACCAAGCCGGTGCTGACGGTCGGTCGCCGCTGATCCACGCGTACGCGAAGGGGCGCCGGGCAGTGGCCCGGCGCCCCTCGTCGTCTTCCTACGTCAGCTCGCCCGGCTGACGTAGAACGTGCCGCTGAAGGTCTCCGACACGGTCCCGTCGCCGGTCCGCGTGTAGACGGTGACCCGGCGGATTCCGGCGGTCATGGGGGTGTAAGCCACCGACGCCGACCCGTCGGCGCCCGCCGCGACCGTCTCGGCCGGGCGGCCGTCGAGGGAGTAGACGAACTCCGTCACCCCGGGCATGCCGGCCTGGAAGACGAACGTCCCCGGCGTGCCGGCGACCGCCCCCTGGAACTTGTTGATCGGGTACTCGACCGAGCTGACCGTGGGCTTGGTCGCCAGGTGGAACCGGTAGGTGCCCTCGCCGGACGGCAGGTCACCGGCCGTCCGGCTGCGCACGTACACGGTGGTGTAGCCCGGCTTCGCCGGCGTGATCGTGACCGTGGCCGTGCCGTCGGCGGCCGCCGCCACGATCTGCTCCGGCCCGTCGTCGAGCCGGTACGTGTACTCGACGACGTCGTCCATGCGGGGCGCGAAGGTCAGGGTGCGCGGCTGGCCGTACCCGGCCGTCGGGTTGGCGTCGGTGATCGTCGGGCTGGTGGTGCGCACCCGGAACACGTAGCTCGTGGCGGGGGAGCGGTTGCCCGCGAGGTCGATCGCCTCGACGGTGAGCGTCC
Source organism: Micromonospora sp. NPDC049060 (assembly GCF_040649055.1). Taxonomy (NCBI): domain Bacteria; kingdom Bacillati; phylum Actinomycetota; class Actinomycetes; order Micromonosporales; family Micromonosporaceae; genus Micromonospora; species Micromonospora sp. NPDC049060. The sequence continues at coordinate 22,872 of NZ_JBEZEV010000033.1, read as the reverse complement.
TCGGCCCGTCCCGGTCCGGCGTGATGGTGACGGTCGCCGAGCCGCCCGGGGCGTCGGCCGCCACGTCGGTCGCCGGCTGCCCGGAGATGCTGTAGCGGAATCGCACCGTGTCGGTGTCGCCGCCGGCCGAGAAGGTGAACTGGCCCGGGATGCCGGGGCCGCCGTACCAGCCGTCGTCGGCCGGGTAGTCGGTGGAGCTGACCGTCGGCTGGGCGGGGCTGGTGGTGTCGACCGTGAACCGGCACTCCGCCGACCAGGCGGAGCTGGCGTGCTGGTCGGCCGCGCGGACCGCGAAGGCGTAGCTGCCGCCGTCGACCATCGCGTCGGCGGGCACCGTGTACTGGAAGATCGACCCGGCGGCCTTGGCCGGGGATGTCGACTCGGTCCGCCTGGTCGGATCGGTCACCAGCCACCAGGCGAAGGTGGCGGTCACCGGCTCGGCGTTCGACGGTCCCGCGTCCGGGTCGGTGACCTCGGCCGAGAGGGTCGGCGTGGCGGTGCCGACCACCTGGTCGCCACCGCAGGCCCGACCGGCGACGGTGAGGGCACCCGGCACGTCGGGGGCGGCGTTCGCGGTCAGCGAGATGCCCGGCGTACGCAGCCGCCGGCCGTGGTGCTTGTTCTCCTCGTGGTCCCCGGGGACCCGGATCATCAGCGTGAGCGAGTCCCGCCCGGCGTCGACCGCCTGCTGCACGGTCTGCGTGAGCGGCAGTTCGAGGTGGGCGGCCGGGCAGGGCGCGGTGGGACCGAGGTCGCCGACCTTCTCCCGTACGGTCGGCGCGTCGTCCCAGGTCGGCGCGGTCGCCGGCGAGTCCGTGCGCCACAGTTCCAGCTCGCGCGGCCGGTCGCAGTCCGCGACCGCCGACTCCCCGGTGCGCAACGTGGCGTCGATGATCTCCTTGCCCCGGTAGGGCGTCAGGTCGAACGTGAGGTAGGCCCTGGTCGTGTGCTTGACCCCGGCGGTCACCAGGGTGCCGACCGGGACGTCCGCCTCGGTGGTGGTGAAGGCGGCGCCCTGCTGCCGCGCGTCCGTGTAGCTCACGCTCGTCGGCAGGACCCAGCGGATCGGTGCGGCGGCGGCGGGCTGGGCGGTGACGACGACCGCCCCGGTGGCGGCGAGCAGCGCGGTGAGCCCCGTGGTGAGGAACCGGCGCGGAGCGCGCCGTCGGCGTACGGCGGGCACGCCGGTGGAACCCCGTTGTCCGTGCAAGGTGGAAGACCCTCCGATGGAGTGCGAATACTTCCACGATCTTAAGTGCCTGGTCCCGGTGCCGGCGCCCGACTTTCGACCGACTCCGTGCGCCGGCCGGTCCCTGCCGCGTACGCGAAGGGGGCGCCGGGCCTGCCGCCCGACGCCCCCTCGACGTTCCCGTGGTCAGCTCCAGTCGATCCAGATGCCGTAGTACGCCTCGCCGGAGACCATCCCGGTCACCGTCCGGCTCCGGACGGTGATGTTGTGGCTGTAGGGCGAGTCCGCCGTCCACGTCACCCTGGCCGTGCCGTCCGCGCCGACCGCGACGGTGCGTTCCGGGCCGCTGTCGATGGAGTAGACGAACTCGGTGCTGCCGGCCAGTTGGCTGGTGAACACGAACTCGCCGGTCTGGCCGACCACCGCCCCGCCCTGGGGGCCGAACACGTCCGAGGTGACCAGCGGGCTCTTCGGGTCGACCCGGAACGAGTAGTACTGGGCGTCCGTGACGATCCCGCCGGCCGTCCTGGCCCGCACCTGGAGCTGGACCCAGCCACCGAACCCGCTGTCGACGCTCCGTGGCGTCCACTCCACGGTGGCGGTGCCGTCGGCGCCGGCCTCGACCGTCCGCTCCGGCTCGTCCGCGAACCGGTAGACGTACGAGGTGACCCCGCTCGTGCCGGCGTGCGGCGTGAAGGTGAACGTGCCCGGGACCCCGGGCCCGCCACCGGTCAGGTTCCGCGGGTACACCTGCGAATCCACCCCGGGGGCGACGGAGGCCGCGTGGAACGCGTAGTAGGTGGATTCCGACTGCACCCCGGCTCCGGTCCGGCTGAACACCTCGAGGGTCTGATTCGACACGTCGCGCGGGGTGTAGGTGATCGTCGCGCTGCCGTCCGGGCCGGCCGCCACGGTCTGCGGGTCGCCGCCGTCGAAGCTGTAGACGTACTCGACGACGTCGTCCATCGCCGGCCGGAACACGAAGGTCCCCTCGGTGCCCGCCGGCGTACCGGGCCACCCGTTGTCCGGCCAGTTCGGGGAGGTGACGAACGGCGACGTCCGGACGTACAGGTTGTATTCCGCGTCGCCGGAGGGCACGCCGCCGCTGGTGCGGCTGCGCACCCGCAGCGTGTTCTGGATCTCGGTGGGGGTCACCGTCACCGTGGCGACGCCGTCGGCGTCGGCCGCGACGGTGTGCTCCTCGCCGTTGAACCACCACACGTACTCGGTGACGCCCGCCATCATCGGCGAGAAGGTGATCTCCCGTGGCTGGCCCAGCCGACCCTCGGGGTTGCCGTCGGTGATCCGGGGCGCGGTGTCCCGGACCCAGAACTCGTAGCTGACCGTGGTGGACCGGTTGCCGGTGCGGTCCACGCTGTACACCTCGATCCGGTGCGGACCGGGGCGCTTCGGGATGTAGGTGAAGGTGGCGCCGCCGAGCCCGTCGGCGGCGACCTGCCCGGATCCGTCGTAACCCCAGTACTGGTAGCGGACGACATCGTCGGAGCCGTTGGCGCCCAGGGTGAACCGACCGGGGACGTTCGGCCCGCTGACGGACTGTTCCGGGTAGCGCGGGAAGTCCGTCGAGACGACCGTCGGCTCCGCCGGCTTGCGGGTGTCGACCGTGAACCGGCACTCCGGCGACCAGGCCGAGGTGTCCCCGTACTGGTCGGCCGCGCGGACGGCGAAGGCGTAATGTCCGCCGTCGACCAGTTGCCCCTGCGGTACGACGTACCGGAACCGGGCGGGCGCGTGCATCGAGCTCGGCCACGTGAACTCGGTCCGCTCGGTGGGCCGGTCCACCGGCCACCAGGCGAAGGTCGCCGTCACCTGGTCGCCGCCGCCGGTCTCGTTGACGTCCGGGTCGGTCAGCTCGGCCTGGAGCTCGGGCGTGGTGGTGCCGACGAAGGTGGCCTCCGTGCAGGCGACGCCGCCGACGCTCAGCTTGCCGGGCGCGTCCGGATTGGCGTTGTGCTCCAGCGCAAGGCCGAGGTTGGTGATCCGCCGCCCGTAGTGGAGGGACTCCTCCGCGTCGCCGACCCGGATCATGAGGGTCAGGGTTTCCTGCTGTCCGGTGACCGCCGTGGCGACGGTCTCGGTGATCAGCCTGGAGAGGTAGCTCCAGGGGCAGGGCGCCTCCGGCAGGCTCAGATCGGCGATCTTCGCCCGGGCGGTGGGCGCGTCCTTCCACGTCGGCGGGGTGGCGGGGGTGTCGGTCCGCCACAGTTCCAGCTGTCGTGGCTTGTCGCAGTTGTTGACCGAGTGCTCGCCGGTGATGGCGCGGGCGCTGATGATGCGCTGCCCGTGGTACCGGGTCAGGTCGAAGGTGAAGTACGCCCGGGACGTGTGCCGGTCGCCGTCCGGGTCCTTCCACGTGCCGACCGGCACGGTGCCGTCGGTGGAGGGGAACGTACCGGTGGGGCGCTCGGCGTCCGTGACGGCGACGCTGGTGGGCCGGAGGAAGGTGGAGCCGGCCGAGGCGGGCTGTGCGGTGACGGCCAACGCGCCGGTGGCGGCGAGCAGGGTGGCGAGGCCGGTGGCCAGGAGTCGGCGCGCAACGCGCCGTTGGCGTGCGGCGGGCACGCCGGTGGTACCCCCGTTGTCGTGCAAGTCGGAGTCCTCCATCGAAGAGGCAAAATTTTCGTGAGTTTAAATCGATGAGTCGACGCCGGGCGCCAGACTTTCGGCCGGGCTGGACTGGGCGATCATCTGCGAGTCCCTCGTCGAGGCGGCAGGATGGTACGCGTGACGACTCCAGAGGCGACGGGTTACCGGATCGAACGCGACTCGATGGGCGAGGTGGAGGTGCCCGCCGAGGCGCTGTGGCGGGCGCAGACCCAGCGCGCGGTGCAGAACTTCCCGATCTCCGGCCGGGGCATCGAGCCGACCCAGATCCGGGCGCTGGCCCAGATCAAGGGGGCGGCGGCCGAGGTCAACGGCGAGTTGGGCGTGATCGACGCGAACGTGGCCGCAGCCATCGCCGCCGCCGCCGCGCACGTGGCCGAGGGCGGCTACGACGACCAGTTCCCGATCGACGTGTTCCAGACCGGTTCCGGCACGTCGTCGAACATGAACACCAACGAGGTCATCGCCACGCTGGCCAGCCGGGAGCTGGGCCGGGACGTGCACCCGAACGACGACGTGAACGCCTCGCAGTCCAGCAACGACGTCTTCCCGTCCTCGATCCACCTGGCCGCCACCGAGGCGGTCGCGCGGGACCTGCTGCCCGCGCTGGCCCACCTGGCGGAGGCGCTAGAGGGCAAGGCGGCGGAGTTCGAGACCGTGGTGAAGGCCGGGCGTACGCACCTGATGGACGCCACCCCGGTCACCCTCGGACAGGAGTTCGGCGGGTACGCCGCCCAGGTCCGCTACGGCATCGAGCGGCTGGAGGGGGCGCTGCCCCGGCTGGCCGAGCTGCCGCTGGGCGGCACGGCGGTGGGCACCGGCATCAACACCCCGCTCGGCTTCGCCGCGAAGGTCATCGAGAAGCTGCGTGGCTCGACCGGGCTGCCGCTGACCGAGGCGCGCAACCACTTCGAGGCGCAGGGCGCCCGGGACGCGCTGGTGGAGACCTCCGGGCAGCTGCGTACGGTCGCCGTCGGTCTCTACAAGATCGCCAACGACATCCGCTGGATGGGCTCCGGCCCCCGCGCCGGCCTGCGCGAGCTGCGCATCCCCGACCTCCAGCCCGGCTCGTCGATCATGCCGGGCAAGGTCAACCCGGTGGTCGCCGAGGCGGTGCGGCAGGTCTGCGCCCAGGTGATCGGCAACGACGCCGCCGTCGGGTTCGCCGGCTCCCAGGGCGACTTCGAGCTGAACGTCATGCTCCCCGTGATGGGCCGCAACCTGCTGGAGTCGGTCCGCCTGCTCGCCGCGTCGAGCCGGCTCTTCGCCGACCGACTGGTGGTCGGCCTGGTCGCGGACGCCGAGGTCTGCCTGGCGTACGCGGAGGGCTCGCCGTCGATCGTCACCCCGCTCAACCGTTACCTCGGGTACGACGAGGCCGCCTCCATCGCCAAGGAGGCGCTGGCCAAGCAGGTCTCGATCCGCGAGGTGGTCGTCTCCCGGGGGCACGTCGACTCAGGCAAGCTGAGCGAGACCCAGCTCGACGAGGCACTCGACCTGCTCCGGATGACCCACCCCTGAACCTGGCCCGGCTGGACCTGGCTCGGCCTGGCCTGGCCTGGCTCGGCTCGGCTCGGCCTGAGGCTGGGCGTCGCATCACTGTCGAGCTGCCTTGTGCATGGGACCAGTTGTCCGTCTTGCGCCTTGGTGACGCGCGACGGCCGGTGTCCGCACCGGCCAGTGGCGCCAGGTCCGCCCGGTCGCACAGATGGGGCAGCTCGACAGGCATGGAAACACTTCCGGTGGGCGCCGGGGGGCGCAGTGCCGGCGGTGCGCGTGGTCGGCTCAGTTCCGGCTGGCGGTCTTGCGGGCACGGTAGGCGGTGACGGCGGCGCGGTTGCCGCAGCCCGCGTCGCAGAACCGTCGGGACCGGTTCTTCGACAGGTCGACCAGCACGTTCTCGCAGTCCGGGTGGTCGCAGATCCGCAGCCGGCGCAGCTCGCCGGTGCGTACGAGATCCGCCAGCGCCATCGCGGCCTCGACTGCCATCCGGGTCGCCAGCGGCGCGTCACGCGGCACGGCGTGGATGTGGTACGGCTCGTCGTCATGCGTGATGAGCTGGGGCAGCGCGTCGTTCTCGCGCAGCAGCCCGTTGACGATGGCGACGATCCCCTCGGTGTCGGCGTACCAGACGCGGCGCAGCCGGGGTCGGAGGTCGCGTACCGCCCGCAGTTCGTCCTCGCTGTGCTCGTGCCGCCCGCTGTAGGTGTGGGCGACGAAGAAGGCGTCCAGGGCGGCGACGTCGGGCAGGCCCTCACCGGCGCGGCCGTCGGTGTTGACCAGCGCGGCCACGGCAGTCAGGGAGCATTCCGTGTCATGGGTGAAGAGCAACTTGACTCCTGTCGTGGCGCCCGCCTAGCGTCATGAGCATAGTGGCAGTTTACTCATGACAGTGGGAGTGGATCGATGCGTCAACCACCCGCCGCCGGGCTCGGTCTCGGCCTCGCCCTGCTCTCCGCCGTCACCTTCGCCACGTCCGGCACGTTCGCCCGGTCCCTCATCGACGCCGGCTGGTCGGCCGAAGCCGCCGTGGCCGCCCGGGTCGGCGTCGCCGCGCTGGTCGTGGCGGTCCCGGCCGTGCTGTCCCTGCGCGGCAAATGGGGCGTGCTGCGCCGCAACCTCGCCGCGATCGGCGTGTTCGGGCTGCTCGGGGTCGCCACGGCACAGGTCTGCTTCTTCAACGCGGTCCGCTACCTGCCGGTCGGCGTCGCGCTGCTGCTGGAGTACCTCGGGATCGTGCTCGTGGTGGGCTGGATGTGGCTGGTCCACCGGCAGCGTCCCCGCCGGCTGACCGTCGTCGGCTCGGTGGCGGCCCTCGCCGGCCTGTTCTTCGTCCTGGACCTGACCGGCGCCGGCGGGCTCGACCCGGTGGGCGTGCTCTGGGGGCTGGGGGCGGCGGTCGGCCTCGCCGGCTACTTCGTGCTCGCCGGACGGGTCGACGAGGAGCTGCCCTCAGTGGCCATGGCCAGCGGCGGCATGGCCGTCGGGGCCGCCGTCCTGCTGCTGCTCGGCGCCGTCGGCGCGCTGCCGCTGCGGGTGTCCCTCGGCGAGGTCACCTTCGCCGGGCAGCGCACCAGTTGGCTGGTGCCGGTGATCGGCCTGTCGCTGGTCGCCGCCGTCGTCGCGTACCTCGCCGGGATCGCCGGCACCCGGATCCTCGGCGCCCGGCTGTCGTCGTTCGTCGGGCTGACCGAGGTGATGTTCGCCGTGCTGATCGCCTGGCTGGTGCTGGGCGAACTGCCCACCGTGGTGCAACTGCTCGGCGGCGCTCTGATCGTCGCCGGTGTCGCCCTGGTACGCGTCGACGAGCTGCGCGCTCCCCGTGCCGACGACCCGCGGCCGCAGGTCGCCGAGCCCGCCCTGCCGTGACTCGAACGGGCCGTCCGACGGCGCCCACCACGGATGAAAGACAGATTCGCGCCACAGCCCGACCTTGCTGTGGCGGAAAGTGCCGCGGTGTTGTCTGATGGCTGCCACGTCCCTCAACGAGAGGATCCGATGTGGTGAGCAAGCGCTTCACCGCCGGTGCCGTCGCGTCCGCGACGGCACTGGCACTTGCGGTGACCGGCATGAGCGTGCCGGCCAGCGCCGAGCCGAGCAGTGCCCGTACCTTCACCGTCGTCGCCGAGGACGGCGTCTCGGCGGACGCCGCGATCGCCGCCATCCGGTCGGCCGGCGGCACGGTGGTCTCCCGCTCCGACGACGTCGGCATGTTCCGGGTGACCAGCGACCGGGCCGACTTCGCGGCGAAGGCCACCGCCGCGACCGCGCTGATCGGCGCCACCGAGCAGAAGGCCATCGGCCGCAAGCCCAAGCTGGACCGGGTCGAGCAGGAGCACCTGCTGGCCGCCGCCGCGGCCAAGGGCGCGGGCGCCAAGCGTGGCAAGAAGATGGATCCGCTGGACGACAAGCTCTGGGGCCTGGAGATGATCCGGGCGGACCAGGCCCGCAAGGTCGAGCCGGGCGACCGCCGGGTCACCGTCGGCGTGCTGGACACCGGCGTCGACGCCAGCAACCCCGACATCGCGCCGAACTTCAACTGGGCGCTGTCCCGCAACTTCGCCCCGGACATGGTGGACGTCGACGGCCCGTGCGAGGTGGCGAGCTGCCTCGACCCGGTCGGCACCGACGACGGCGGGCACGGCACCCACGTGGCCGGCACGATCGGCGCCGCCGCCAACGGCTTCGGCCTCTCCGGCGTCGCCCCGAACATCTCCCTGGTCGAGCTCAAGGGCGGCCAGGACTCCGGCTACTTCTTCCTGGAGCCGGTGGTCAACAGCCTGCTGCACGCCGGCAAGGTCGGCCTGGATGTGGTCAACATGTCCTTCTACGTCGACCCCTGGCTCTACAACTGCACCGCCAACCCGGCCGACTCCCCGGAGGACCAGGCCGAGCAGCGGGCCACCATCAAGGCCATGAAGCGGGCGCTGAACTTCGCCCACGACCGGGGCGTCACGCTGGTCGGCGCGCTGGGCAACAACCACGAGGACCTGGGCGCCCCGCGTACCGACGTGTCGAGCCCGGACTACGGCGACACCGCGCCCTACCCCCGCGAGATCGACAACGACAGCTGCTGGGACCTGCCCACCGAGGGCCCCAACGTGATCAGCGTGTCGGCGGTCGGGCCGTCGGGCAAGAAGTCGGACTTCTCGAACTACGGCACCGAGCAGACCGCCGTGGCGGCCCCCGGCGGCTGGTTCCGTGACGGCTTCGGCACGGACACCTTCCGCACCGACGCCAACATGATCCTCTCGACGTACCCGAAGAAGGTGCTCCAGGAGGAGGGCTCGGTCGACGCGGACGGCAACATCGTCGCCGGGTTCGAGGAGACGGTCTTCAAGGAGTGCAAGGCCAACGGTGAGTGCGGGTACTACACCTACCTTCAGGGCACCTCCATGGCGGCCCCGCACGCCTCCGGCGTCGCCGCGCTGATCGTCAGCAAGCACGGCAAGAAGGAGCGGCACGGCGGCTTCGGCATGGCGCCGAAGCTGGTGGAGCAGCACCTCTACCGGACGGCGGCCGAGCACGCCTGCCCGGAGCCGCGCCTGCAGTCGTACGCCAACGAGGGCCGGGACGCCGAGTTCGACGCCTACTGCGCCGGAGGGCTGAACTTCAACGGCTTCTACGGTTACGGCATCGTCGACGCGTACGCGGCGGTGAAGACCCCGCTCAAGCCCAACGCCCGCCCGTAGGGGTGGACGGCAGGGGCCCGGCCGACTCGTTCGGCCGGGCCCCTCGCATGTCCGGCGGTGGGCGGCCGACCCGCCGGACGGTGGCGGGAGCGCCCCGGTCACTGGCGCCAGCCCCGGGCCCCGAGCGCGGCGCGAACCTCGCGCAGGACACCGGGAAAGTCCTGGCGCAGTCGCCTGCCGGTCACGGGCAGCACGAGCCAGCCGGCACCGACCAGCGTGGCGATCCGGTCGAGGTGCCCGCCGCCGGCCTCGGCGTGCTGCCCGTCCTGAGCGACGGCGACGCGGTACGCCGGCCACGCCAGGTCGGCGTGCAGCACCAGCCCGGAGGCGACCCGGACGGGGTGCCGGGCGGTGGGGCGCGGCAGCCCGGACAGCACCAGCCGCACCCGCAGCTCGGACTCGGCCGGCGACCGGGCGCCCGGATCCGCCAACCCGAACACCCAGCGCGCCCGGCGGCCGCCGGGCCGGTCGGCGTTGCGGTCGGCGACGTCGGCGAGTGCCTCGCGGCTGGTCGATCCCTGCCGGAGCAGCGAGTCGACGATGCCGACCGCACGGAGCGGTTCCAACCAGACCGCCGTCTCCCACGCCGCCGAGGTCGGGTCCGTGGCGACCGGCACGCCGGCGGTCCGCAGGTCCGCCACCCGCAGGCCGCCCGGGGACGGGCGGACCGCGGTGCGCCGGCTGCCGCCCGCGTGCTGACGGACAGCCGTGCCCAGGCTTCCAGCGCCCGGGCTGACCGGGACGTCCCGGCGGACGGCGGGCTGGCGGACCGCGGCGCCCAGGCTTCCAGCGGGCTGGCCGACCGCCGTGCCCGGACCGCAGCCCGTCCCTCGGGACCGGGCGGACGCGTACGACGGCGACGTGGCCGGGCCCGTGGAGTGCACGCGCAGGCCCCGCTGCGGGCCGAGGCGCATCGCCCTGGGGACGAGGACGTGCACGTCGTCGGCGAAGGAGGCGGCGTGCTCGACGCCGTGCAGGTAGGCCGCCGAAGGGCCGGCGACGACCGCCTCGGGCGGCAGCCGCAGGGCGGCGGCCCGGCAGGCGAGGGCGTGGTCCCGGTCCAGCCGGGCGTCGGCGTAGACGTCGTGGCGCAGGCGCAGCCAGGCCGAACTGCGCAGCTGGTGCTCGGTGACCAGTGCCTGTCGGATCGCGTCTGAGCCGCGGAAGACCTGCCAGGCCAGTACGCCGGGACGGTGCGGTGGAGGTGGCATGTGGGCAGCGTGCCCGCCGTCCGGCCCCGCCCGACAGCCCTGTGGACAACCGGGGCCACCCCGGTCAATGCCGACTGTGGACAACCGGCACGGCGGGGCGCGGATGTGGTAGAGCACCCGTCCGCGCCCGAGGACGGGCGACGGTTCGGAAAGGGCCGGTGGCTCCGAACAGGGCGGCGGCTCAGGACAGGGCGGCGGCTCAGGACAGAGTGACGGCTCAGGAGAGGGCGGTGGCGATGGCGGTGGCGGCGGTGAGGACCTGCGCGCCGACCACCTCGGCGTCCAGCGGGGCCAGCGCCACCACCCCGACGCTCGCCTCCAGGCCCGGCACGCCGAGCACCGGGGCGGCCACGCCGTACGCCCCGGATTGCAACTCCCCGGCGGTGCTCACCGGGCCGGCGGCGCCCGCCCGGCCGGCGAGGATGGCCCGCCCGGCCGCCCCGCGCTCCAGCGGGTGCCGCGCCCCCGTCCGGTACGCGACGTGGAACGACGTCCAGCTCGGCTCGACCACGACGAGCGCGACCCCCTCGCCGCCCTCGACCACCGTCAGGTGGGCGGTCGCGCCGGCCTGCTCCGCGAGGCGGCGCAGCGCGGGCAGCGCCCCCTCGGCGAGCAGCGGCTGGGCCCGCCGGGCCAGGTGCAGCACCCCGGCGCCGAGGCGCAGCCGGCCCTCGCCGTCGCGGCGCAGCATGCCGTGCGCGGCGAGCGCGCCGACCAGCCGGTACACCGCCGCCCGGCCGACGCCCAACCGGTTCGCCGCCTCGGTGACGGTCAGCCCGCCCGGCGCGTCGGCAACCAGGTGCAGCAGTCGCAGCCCCCGGTCCAGCGTCTGCGCCGTCTCCCCGCCCCGCGCCGTCGTATCCACGCCCAGCAGCGTACGACCCGGCTCCGGACAACCCAGGAATGCGGGGACGGCTACCCTTGTACGGTGACGCTACGCCTGTATGACACCGCCACCCGATCGGTGCGGGACTTCGTCCCGCGGGAAGCCGGCAAGGTGGGGGTCTACCTGTGTGGTCTCACCCTCCAGGCCCCGCCGCACATCGGTCACCTTCGCTCCGGCGTCAACTACGACGTGCTGCGCCGCTGGCTGCTCGCCGCCGGCTACGAGGTCACCTTCATCCGCAACGTGACCGACATCGACGACAAGATCCTGGTCAAGGCCATGGAGCGGGGTCAGCCCTTCTGGTCGATCGCGTACGCCAACGAGCTGGTCCTGGCCGAGTCCTACCGGGCGCTCAACGTGCTGCCCCCGACGTATGAGCCGCGGGCCACCGGGCACATCCCGGAGATGCACGAGCTGATCGCCAAGCTCATCGCCGACGGGCACGCCTACCCGGCCACCGACGACTCCGGCGACGTCTACTTCGACGTCTGCTCCTGGCCGGCCTACGGCTCCCTGTCGGGGCAGTCGCCGGACGCGATGCAGTCGGCGGGGGACGCGCCCGACCGGGGCAAGCGCGACCCGCGCGACTTCGCGCTGTGGAAGGGCGCCAAGCCCGACGAGCCGGCGGACGCCTACTGGCCGTCGCCGTGGGGGCGGGGCCGGCCGGGCTGGCACATCGAGTGCTCGGCGATGTGCCGGCGCTACCTCGGGGCCGAGTTCGACATCCACGGCGGCGGACTGGACCTCACCTTCCCCCACCACGAGAACGAGATCGCCCAGTCGCAGGCCGCCGGGCTGCCGTTCGCCCGCTACTGGGTGCACCACGGGCTGCTCAGCATCGGCGGCGCCAAGATGGGCAAGTCGCTCGGCAACGCCCTCGACCTGACGTACGTCGACTCGCTCGGGGTGCGCCCGGTGGAGCTGCGTTACTACTACGCCGCCGCCCACTACCGGTCCCGGATCGACTACTCGGAGGACGCGCTGCGCGAGGCCGCCGTCGCGTACCGCCGGATCGAGGGCTTCGTGCAGCGGGCCGTCGAGCGCGTCGGCGCCGGCCAGCTCGGCGAGCTGCCGGGCGCGTTCGCGGCGGCCATGGACGACGATCTGAACACCTCCGCCGCGTTCGCCGTCCTGCACGAGGTGGTCCGCGACGGCAACACCGCGCTGACCGGCGGCGACGATGTGACCGTCCGCACGGCGCTGGCCTCCGCGCGCGCCATGCTGGATATCCTCGGGGTCGACCCCCTCGACCCGGCGTGGACCGGTGGCGGCCGCACGGACGACCTGCGCGGCGTGGTGGACTCGCTGGTCGCGCTGGCCCTGGAGCAGCGCGCACAGGCCCGCGGTCGCAAGGACTGGGCCGCCGCGGACGCCGTACGCGACCAGCTCAAGCAGGCCGGCGTGGTGGTCGAGGACACCCCCCAGGGCCCCCGTTGGACTATTGGAGAGCAGGACTGATGGCCGGCAACTCGCAGCGCCGTGGCCGGCGTCTGACGCCGAAGGCGGGAGCCCCGAAGGGCTCCGGTGGCAAGAACAAGGACTCCCTCGCCGGGCGGGGCAAGACCCTGCCCGCCGACGAGCGGCCCTGGCACAAGGCCTACTCGGGCACCGAGAAGCTGCCCCAGCGCACCGCCTGGAAGCAGGACAAGGAGCGCCGGGCGGCGGCCGAGGAGGGGCGCGCCCCCAAGATCGGCCAGCCGGGCAGCAAGGACACCACCTGGGGCAAGGGCGGTGGCCGGGGCGTGCCGACCGGCGGCGGGCGCGGTACGGGCGGTCGGGGCGCCAGGCCCACCGGTCGTGGCGGCCCCCGGGTCGCGCCGGGCCGCAAGTCCAACCCGTCCAAGGACACGCCGGAGCTGCTGGTCGGGCGCAACCCGGTGCTGGAGTCGCTGCGCGCCCAGGTGCCGGCGACCGCGCTCTACACCGCGCAGGGCATCGACGCCGACGACCGGATCAACGAGATCGTCCGGACGGCCGCCGACCGGGGCATCGCGATCCTGGAGGTCAGCCGGGCCGAGCTGGACCGGATGACCGGCGGCGTGCTGCACCAGGGCATCGGGCTCCAGGTGCCGGCGTTCGCGTACGAGCCCTTCGAGGACCTCGTCGCGGCGGCGCTGGAGCAGACCGCCCCGCTGCTGGTGGCGCTGGACGGGGTGACCGACCCGCGCAACCTCGGCGCGGTGATCCGGTCCGCCGCCGCCTTCGGCGCGCAGGGTGTCTTCGTACCGGAGCGGCGGGCTGCCGGGATCACCGCGACCGCCTGGCGGACCAGCGCCGGCGCGGCGGCGCGGGTGCCGGTCGCCCAGGTGACCAACCTGACCCGGTCGCTGAAGGCCTGTCAGGACGCCGGCTTCCTGGTGGTGGGCCTGGACGCCGACGGCGAGACCGACCTCTACGACCTGGAGGCCGCCGTCGGCCCGCTGGTCGTGGTCGTCGGCTCCGAGGGCCGGGGGCTCTCCCGCCTGGTCGGCGAGACCTGCGACCTGACGGTAAGCATCCCGATGGTCTCCGACGTCGAGTCGCTCAACGCCAGCGTCGCCGCGGCCGTCACCCTCGCCGAGGTGGCGCGCCGCCGGGCCGCCGAGGGCTGATCCGCAGACACGGAGAAGGGGCGGTCCGCCGATGGCGGGCCGCCCTTCGTCTGTCCGGGGGCCTTCAGCCGGAGACGACGATGGGGGCGCCCGCCGGTCGGCGGGCACCCCCATCTCGTCGTACGTCAGATGCGGTTGCCGGTGCCCGCGTTGAAGACGTGGCTGCGGCCCTCGCGCGGCTTGACGAACACGGTGTCGCCCATGTTCGGCATGGTGCGCCGGTCGGTACGGACCACGAAGCGCTCGTTGCTGCCCTCGAGCGCGGCGTGGCCGTAGATGTTGGCGTCCGAGCCGAGGTCCTCGACCAGCTCGACGACGACGGGCATGCCGCCCTCGGTCGGGCTGACCAGGTCGCAGTCCTCGGGGCGGAAGCCGACGGTCACCTTGTTGTCGCCGCCGTCGGCGCGGGCCGCCTCGACCTGCTCACGGGTGAGCGGGATCTGCAGGTCGGCGAAGGCGGCGCCCCGCTCGTTCAGCGGCACGGTCTTGATGTTCATGGCGGGGGATCCCATGAAGCCGGCGACGAAGACGTTGGCCGGGGTGTCGTAGAGCGCCCGCGGGGTGTCCACCTGCTGGAGCTCGCCGTCGAGCATGACCGCCACCCGGTGACCCATGGTCATGGCCTCGACCTGGTCGTGGGTGACGTAGACGGTGGTGACGCCCAGCTTCGCCTGGAGCGACGCGATCTGGGTACGGGTCTGCACACGCAGCTTCGCGTCGAGGTTCGACAGCGGCTCGTCCATGAGGAAGACCTGCGGCTCGCGGACGATCGCCCGGCCCATGGCCACCCGCTGGCGCTGACCGCCGGAGAGGGCCTTCGGCTTGCGGCCCAGGTACTCCTCCAGCTGGAGCAGCGCCGCCGCCTCCTTGACCCGCCGGTCGATCTCGGCCTTCGAGGTCTTGCGCAGCTTGAGCGCGAACGCCATGTTCTCGTACACCGTCATGTGCGGGTAGAGGGCGTAGTTCTGGAAGACCATCGCGATGTCGCGGGCCTTCGGCGGCAGGTGGGTGACGTCCCGGTCGTCGATGTGGATCGAGCCCTGGTCGACGTCCTCCAGGCCGGCGAGCATGCGCAGGCTGGTGGACTTGCCGCAACCGGAGGGGCCGACCAGGACGAGGAACTCGCCGTCGCCGATCTCCAGGTCGAGCTGGTTGACGGCGGGACGCTCCGTGCCCGGGTAGATCCGGGACGCCTTGGAGTAGGTGACCGTAGCCATGGTGGGGTGCTTCCTTTCACCGGCAGGAACGTGCCGGACGATCCGAGTGAAGGAGCGGCCGGCACGGGACGCGCCGGCCCACGGGCAGCCTCTCGGTGACCGAGATGTCGTCCGTGTCACTGCACCGTAAACGGCTTTCCGCCACCTGCCAAGGCGGGGCGCACGGGATGGGACGGACCGCATAGACATTCCGGTCACTCGGGCACGGGCGGACATCAATCGACCGTCAATGTCGGTCCGCCGCAGGGGGGCGGAGACGTTTCCGGTGGTCGGGAGGCCTGCCGCGGCGGAAATCCGGACGTCAGTCGCTATGCTGGCGTCGGCACCACACGCCCCTGTAGCTCAGCTGGCCAGAGCACTCGCCTTGTAAGCGAGATGTCGCCGGTTCGATCCCGGCCGGGGGCTCCAAATTTCATCAGGCATCCTTCGCCGGGCGCTGTCGCACGCGGCCGACCGCCCGACCGCCCGGCGTCAGTGCTTCCAGAGGCACTCCGCCCGGAAGTACCGGGCGGTGAACTCCTCTTCCAGGGAGTCCGTGTTCGCCTCATCCGTCCACCAGCCTGGCCAGACATCGACACCGGAAGGCGCGCTGATGGTCGCGAGGATGGTGGCGCATCGGTGGCAGCGCCGAGGAGCCGAGTCCCGGAACCGCCCGCCGCAGTCGCATCGCCGTAGCCGCGCCTCGAATGCCGCCATCAGCGTGGGGTAGGTCTCGTCCCGGGCAGGGAGCGCGTCCGCGATGGCCATGGCCGTGCTGTCGTAGTAACTGACATCCACCCGCATCGGGCAGCCGTCGCAGTAGAGGAAGTAGCAGTGGCGGCCGATCGACGAACTCATCGTGCAGCGGACGACTACGCAGCCGGTTGCCTCGGGTCGATACGCTCTCCCTCCGAGGATGGTCGATACGCCTGTCGTCCGAGGATGGTCAGGAGCCGATCTGGTGGAGTCTCTTGGTGCGAAGCGGGTTCAGCGCTGGCGTCAGGGCGTGACGGAACACGACAGGCACTGGCACCAGGTGCGGCGATCCAAGATGTTCACGGCGCTCCCCGCCGCGCTCGTGTCGATTCTGGCGGGCAACTTCCTCTGGGAAGCCGTGCGGGCGAACGTGAAGGTGCCCGTGGGCGAACTGCCGTGGCGACTTTCCGTCCTGGACCTTCCCACCACTGCGAACCTGCTCGCCGTGTTCGGCGGGCTCATGCTCGCCCGTGCGCAGTTCGCCAAGACGGTCCGGCCCCACTTCGGTTACGGCTGGATGCAGAAGGAGGGCGACGGCGGGCGTTGGATCCTCTATTTCTTCAACGCGGGGCCAGGTCACGCGACGGTGACGCAGATCCTCTACCGGATCGCCTTTCACGGGGAGGAGCGGACGGGCGCGTCGGAGTGGATCAGGTTTCCCGATCTGGACGCTCGACTCCGGCGTCGTGGCATCGAAGAAGCGGACGCCGAGTTGACGTGGATCGGGCGCACCCCGGTCGTTCCGCAGCAGCGGGGGGTCGACGGCCTCAAGATCGGCGAATTCTCCTATCGTGCCCTGGCTGCCATCGGCCACCTGGACGTCGAGATCCTGGCTGAGGACAGCGTGGGCGATCGGCATCGGCTCTTGATCCGCTCCACCGCGCGACTCCCGTCCAAGGCGACACGGGTGATCGACTCGCTGCGAGCGCGGGAGGTCGCCGACCGGCAGGATGCGGCGGGCCGGTAACCGGCGCACCTATGCTGGGCGGCGTGAGCAGGGCGACGGAGGAGTCGAACCGGGCCATGCTGCGCGCCCGGGACGCGATGGACCGCGCGTACGACCAGCCGCTCGACATCCCCGCCCTGGCCCGGATCGCGTACGTCTCCGAGGCGCACTTCATCCGCACCTTCCGGGCGACCTTCGGCGAGACCCCGCACCGCTACCTCCAGCGGCGGCGGGTGGAGCGGGCCATGTACCTGCTGCTGCACACCGACCGGGACGTCACTGACGTCTGCTACGCGGTCGGCTTCGCCAGCCTGGGCACGTTCAGCCGCACGTTCCGGCAGATCGTCGGGGAGTCGCCGTCGGAGTACCGCCGGCGCAAGGCGCCGACCGCCGCCGTGCCGGTGTGCTTCACGAAGGCCTGGACCCGGCCCAGCAGCTTCGGATGAGAGACCTCAGTTTTGGATAAGCAGCAGGTCAGGGGAGCCCCGTAGCGTTCCCGACATGACGATGAACGCGATCAGCCGCTCCCAGATCTACGTGCTCGACCAGGACGAGGCCCTCGACTTCTATGTGGGCAAGCTCGGCCTGGAGGTCAACACCGACCAGGACCTCGGCTTCATGCGCTGGTTGACGGTGAACCTGCCCGGCGACCCGGAGCGCGAGATCCTGCTGGAGAAGCCGGGCCCGCCGGCGCTGGACCCGGCGACCGCCGAGCAGGTCCGTGAGCTGCTCACCAAAGGGGCGCTGGGCGGTTACCTCTTCATGACCACCGACGACGCGCACAAGACGTACGAGGACCTCGTGGCCAAGGGCGTCGAGATCACCGACGAGCCGATGGAGCGCCCGTACGGGATCGACTTCGGCATCCGCGACCCGTTCGGCAACAAGATCCGCATCGGCCAGATGTTCCCCAGGGGCTGAGCCGCGCGGCGGGCGGTCGTGACCGGAGGTCCGCCCCCGTACGCCGGCTGCTGACGGGCCTCATGGCCGTCGAGCGGGCCGACGGGCCGAGACCGACCACGGCGCCCGTGCGGCCCGGGCGACGGCGGCGCCGCCGGTCAGCGGAGGCCGGGGACCACGGTGACGGTGAACGGTGGGGCTGGCGACGGATTGTTGAGCTGGCTGTGGACCCAGAGCAGCCGGGAGCCGTCCCGGGCGATCGTCGTCGGTGACCGGTCCAACGACGCGGGGGCCGACCGTCGCACCACCCGGGCGGTGCGACGGTCGTCGTCCAACATCGCCAGGTCGACCGCGAAGGCCACGCCGCCCGCGCCGTCCGGGAAGTTGACCACCCCGTAGAGGCGGTCCCCCTCCAGTAGCAGGCCGTCGGCGGCCATCCGCCCGCCGGCCACCTCGACCACGCTCGCTCTCCTGCGGGACAGATCCACCCGGTACAGGCGCTCGCTGCCCTGGTCGGCGACGAGCGCGACCCGGTTGTCGACGACGATGCCGTTGAGGAAGCCGGGAGCCTCCGGAAAGTCGGCGGGCGTGAGCCAGGGAGTCAGCTCGCCGATCCGGGGGCCGGCTGTCGTCGCTCGCCACAGGGTGCCCGTGCCCGAGTCGGTGACGTAGACCGCGTTGTCGGTGACGGCCAGGTCGTTGAGGGCGGCACCGGCCAGTGGTGCCACCCGCTTGGCCACCAACGAGCCGTCCGGGCGGTAGACGAACAGGGCCCCCGTGTCCCAACCGGCCACGAAGATCCGCCCCAGCCCGTCGACCTGTACACCCGCCGCCCTGGTCCGCCCGTCGGCCCCCGCCGGCAGGAAGGGCGCCAACTCGGCCGACCGGGTGTGCCCCCGGTAGACGGCTCCGGTGCCGACGCTGGTCACGTACATGGTGCCGGCGGAGGTGACCGCGATGCCCTCCGGCAGCACGCCCGCGTCCCGCGAGACGACGTACGTGTCGGGACAGGCCGTGGTGGCCGTGACGGGTGACGGCGGGGCGGCGGTCGACGCGAGTACGGCCGCGACGGCGACGGCGATCAGTTTTCTCATGAGGGAAGCGTCGGCTACCCCCGACCGTGTCTCCACGCCTTTCACACGGGCCTGAAAGGCGGCTACCGTCGGCGGCGTGCTGACCCTGCACCTGAACGCGGCGGACCTCAGTCGCACGGTGGTCCGCTCCCGCCCGTCGGTTTCGCTGGAACTGGCTGCGGCGGGGCAGCGGATGTTCCTGCCGACCGTCCCCGGGCACCTCGAAGGGTGGCGGGCCCGGACCCGGGCGGCTCTGCGCCCGGTCATGCGGCCGTACCTCGATCTGTGCCGCCTGCCGTGGTGGTTGCCGGACTTCCTGACCCCGATCGGCGCCGACCCGGACGTCGCCACCGCCCTCGACCGGTTGGCCGCCACTCCCGCCGCGACGCTGAGCGCCGAACTCGGGCCCCGGGTCGCCGCCGGCGACCTGCCGTCCCGGGTCGGTGAGCTGGCCGCCGGTGCTCCCGCCGCGCGGCAGCGGCTGCGTACGGCGGTTGCGGCGTTCCACGCCGTCGCGGTCGCCCCGTACCGTGCGGAGATCGACGCGGCCGTGCACGCCGACCGGGCCGCCCGTGGGCACACCATGGTCGATGCCGGGATCGACCGGGTGCTGCGTAACCTCAGCCCGTACCTGCACTGGTCGTCGTCGGGCGGGGCCTACCGGCTGTCCTACGAGTGCGCGTTCGGCACCCGGCTGGACGTCGAGCCGAGCGGTCGGGGCGTCACGCTCGTGCCGTCGTACTTCCTTCCGCAGCCGTGCGTCCTCGACGACCCGGCGGGCCCGATGGTCCTTGCCTACCCCGTCGAGCGGACACGTCGTGAGCTCACCACCGGCGCACCGCTGGCCGACCTGCTCGGTCGTACCCGCGCGGCCGTGCTGGGCGCGGTGGCTGACGGACGGAGCACCACCCAGGTCGCCCGCGACGTCGGCGTCTCCGCGGCCTCGGTCAGCCAGCACACCGCGGTCCTGCGGTCGGCCGGGCTGATCACGACTCATCGGACCGGCTCCGCCGTGCGGCACTCGCTGACCCCGCTGGGGCAGCGCCTGCTGCGGGCCGTCGCGACCGTCAACCCGGCGTCGTCCACCGGCCCGGTCTGCCCGGGCGGCGCTCAGCCGATGGCGGTGAGCAGGAGTTCCACCACCGCCCGGGTCGTCCCCGGTGGGGCGGCGTCGGCCGGGCAGTCGACGTAACCGGTCTCGACCGCCCCGACGGTCAGCCGGTAGCTGAAGGCGTCCTGGCAGGCGGTGGGCGCCGACGGGTGGCCCGCCTCCGCGGCGAGCCCGGGGTCGACGACGAGCCGGCGCAGCCGGTCGAGATCCGCGCTGGAGAGCCGGCCGGTGCGTGGGGATCCGGCGCGGTCGACGACCGTCCACCGGCCGTCGTGCTCCACCGTCACGGTGTCGCCGCGTCCGGCGAACCCGCCCGACCGGGTCAGCATGATCCGGGCCGTCGTGGCCGCCGGCCCGGGAGAGCGCGGCGCGGTCGTCGGCTGCGGGGACGGCGCGGCGGCCGTCGGTGTGGCCGGCGTTCGCGCCGGACCGGGCGGGGCGTCCTGGTCCGCCGGTCCGGTCGGCGCGCAGCCGGCCAGGAGGGTCGCCGCGAGCGCGATCCCGGCGCCGGCCATCGAAGCTGATCTCATGTTCGTCGGACGCTCGGGATGGCGATCCGGTTCCCACCAGCGTCGATTCCACCGAACGGCCAATGTCTCAAGCGGAAATCCGATCAACCCTTCTCTTTTTGGCTAAAACATCGTTGTATCTACATGCGTGACTACCCCCGTCACGCGTTCCTGTCCAGGAGGGCACGTGAAGAGACCCCTTGCCGCCGTCGGTGCGGCCCTGCTAGCCGGCGGTCTGCTGACCGGCGTCGGTACCCCGACGCTCGCGGCACCTGCTGCCGCCCCCGCCCCGGGCGGCCCCGCCGCCGCCGCGGCGAGCGTCCTGCGGACCAACCCCGGCGCCGTGCAGGGCACCGGCGCCGAGGCCTACCAGGTGCACAGCACCAAGGTCGACGCCAACGGCGCCGCACACACCCGCTACACCCGGACCTACCAGGGCCTGCGGGTGTACGGCGGTGACTTCGTCATCCACACGACCCCGACCGGCGGCTACGCCGGCTCCTCGGTCGGTCTGGACGCCCCGCTGACCCTGCCCACCACGGCGAAGGTCCCCGCCGCGGCGGCGAAGAAGGCCGCCCGCGCCGAGTTCTCCGGCACGCTCACCGCCGTGGGCACCCCGGAACTCTTCGTCGACGCCAGCTCCGGCAAGGGCCGGCTCGCCTGGGAGACCGTCGTCACCGGCTGGCACCCGGACGGGCAGACGCCGTCGCGGTTCCACGTCGTCACCGACGCCACCACGGGCAAGGTCGTCGGCTCGTACGACGAGATCGAGGCCGTCGCCGGCACGGGCAACAGCGTCTACTCGGGCACCGTCACCGTGGACACCACGCTCTCCGGCAGCACGTACCAGATGATCGACCCGCTGCGCGGCAACGGCTCCACGTGCGACATGAACAACGGCACGTCGACGTGCACCACGTTCACCGACGCCGACAACACCTGGGGCACCGGCGCCACCTCCAACCGGCAGTCCGCCGCCGTGGACGCGCACTACGGCGCCGCCAAGACGTACGACTACTTCAAGAACGTGCACGGGCGCAACGGCATCTTCGGTGACGGCCGGGGCGTGCCCAGCCGGGTGCACTACGGCAACAACTACGTCAACGCCTTCTGGGACGGCTCCCGGATGACGTACGGCGACGGCAGCGGCAACTCCCGGCCGCTGGTCTCCATCGACGTGGCCGCCCACGAGATGAGCCACGGCGTGACCGAGAACGTCGTCCCCGGCGGCCTGACCTACTCCGGCGAGTCCGGCGGCCTCAACGAGGCCACCAGCGACATCTTCGGCAACATGGTCGAGTTCTACGCCAACAGCCCCGCCGACCCGGGCGACTACCAGGTCGGCGAGAAGATCGACATCAACGGCAATGGCACCCCTCTGCGCTACATGTACAACCCGGCCCTGGATGGCAAGGGCGACAGCTGCTGGTCCACCTCCACCCGGACCAAGGACGTGCACTACTCGTCCGGCGTGGCCAACCACTTCTTCTTCAACCTCGCCGAGGGCACCGGGGCCACCCCGTACGGCACCTCGCCGATCTGCGGCTCCGCCCCGGCGGTGACCGGCATCGGCCGCGTCAAGGCCGAGAAGATCTGGTGGCGGGCGCTGGACGCGTACTTCACCTCCAACACCTCGTACGTCAACACCAGCAACCCGGCCAACACCGCCCGGGCGTACAGCCTGCGCGCCGCGACCGACCTGTACGGCAGCTGCTCCACCGAGTACAAGACCGTCCAGGCGGCCTGGACCGCGGTGAACGTGGCCGGCAACGACGCGCCGTGCTCGACCGGCAACGACTTCTCGGTCTCGCTCTCGCCGACCTCCGGCGCGGTGAACCCGGGCGGCTCGGTCTCCACCACCGTGGCCACGGCCACCACCAGCGGCTCGGCGCAGACCGTGACGCTGTCGGCCGCCGGCCTGCCGAGCGGGGCGACCGCCTCGTTCAGCCCGGCCTCGGTGACCTCGGGCGGCTCGTCGACCCTCACCATCGCCACCACGGCCGCCACGGCGCCCGGCACCTACACGGTCACCGTGAACGGCGCCGGCTCGGTCACCCGCAGCGCCACCTACACGCTGACGGTCAACGGCACCGGCGGCGGCTGCACCAGCCCGGGTCAGAAGCTCGCCAACGCGGGCTTCGAGTCCGGGGCCACCGGCTGGACGCAGACCTCCGGCGTGATCGGCCAGCACGGCACCTCGCAGCCGGCCCGCACCGGCACGTGGAGCGCCTGGCTGAACGGGTACGGGACCACCCGCACCGACACGCTCGCCCAGTCGGTGAGCCTGCCGGCCGGGTGCACGTCGTACAACTTCAGCTTCTGGCTGCACATCGACTCGGCGGAGACCACCAGCAGCACCGCGTACGACACGCTGCGGGTGCAGGTGCTCAACTCCTCCGGGACGGTGCTGGCGACCCTCGCCACGTACTCGAACCTGAACAAGGCCGCCGGCTACAGCCAGAAGTCGTTCTCGCTGGCCACGTACAAGGGGCAGACCGTCACCCTGAAGTTCACCGGCGTCGAGGACTCGTCGCTCCAGACGTCCTTCGTCGTGGACGACACCGCGCTGAACGTCTCCTGACGTAGCCGTACCGTCGCCGGCCCGGCGACCACCCCGCCAGGGTGGTCCGAGGCTGGCCCACGTGGGCAACCTGCGGCGGCTCGCCTCCCGGCCCGGCCTGCGGGTC
>NZ_JBEZEV010000032.1:0-64505 GCF_040649055.1 Micromonospora sp. NPDC049060 | reverse complement strand
GCCGCCGACGTGCTGCCCGGCGACGACGCCGTGCTGGCTGTGGCCGTGCAGCGGCGGGACCGGGCGGAGGCGCAGGCGCTGCTGCACGCCCTCGCGGAGCTGCACGTGCACGGGATGCCGGTGACCTGGCAGTCGTGGTTCGCCGACGCCGGCGCGCGCCGCGTCGACCTGCCCACGTACGCCTTCCAGCACCAGCGCTACTGGCCCGCCACCAACCGGGCGCGTACGGGCGACGTGTCCGGGGCCGGGCTCGGCCGCACCGAGCACCCACTGCTCGGCGCGACCGTGGACCTGGCCGGCGACGACGAGATGGTCCTGACGGGCCGGCTCTCCCTGGCCACGCACCCGTGGCTGGCCGACCACACGGTCTCCGGGCTGACGCTGGTCCCGGGCACCGCCCTGGTCGAGCTGGCCGTGCGGGCCGGCGACGAGGTGGGCCTCTCCCGGCTGCGGGAGCTGACCATGGCCGCCCCGCTGGCCCTCCCCGGAACGGGAGGCGTGCGGATCCAGGTGCGGGTGTCCACGTCGGAGTCGCCGCAGCGTCCCGTCGCCGTCTACTCCCGCCCCGACGACGACCCCGAGGCGGGCTGGACCCGGCACGCGGAGGGCGTGCTGGAGCCCTCCACCGCCGACGAGCCGGACCCGGTCACCTGGCCCCCCGCCGGCGCGGCGGAGGTGGACCTGGCGAGCTGGTACCCGACGCTGGCGGAGCACGGCCTGACGTACGGGCCGGCCTTCCAGGGGCTCCGGCGTGCCTGGACCAGCGGCGCCGAGGTGTACGCCGAGGTGGTCCTGCCGGACGACGCCGCGACGGAGGCCGCCGGGTTCGGCGTGCACCCGGCGCTGCTGGACGCCGCCCTGCACCCGATCGGGCTGCTGCTGGGTGGCGAGGAGTCGGGCGGGCCACGGGTGCCGTTCGCGTTCGAGGGCGTGCAGGTGCACGCCTCGGGGGCGGGGGCGCTGCGGGTACGCCTGACCCGCGACGGCTCCGGGCTGCGGCTGGCCGCGTACGACGAGGTGGGCGCGCCGGTCGTGTCGGTGGACTCCCTCGTCCTGCGGGAGCTGGCCGGCGTGGCCGCGCCGGGCGTGGCCTCGCGGTCGCTCTTCGAGCTGCGGTGGCCGGCCGTGGAGGCCGCGCCCGCCGGGGAGCTTTCCGGATGGGCGCTGGTGACCGGCGGCCGGGAGCTGCTGGCACCCGTCGGAATGCCCACGTACCCCGATGTGGCGACGGTCGCGGGGGAGGAGTCCGTCCCCCGGACGCTGCTGCTGCCGGTGTTCCCCGCGCCCGGGTCTGCGGCGCAGACGCCGGAGTCGGTCCGGGCGGTGACCTCGGACGTGCTGGCGACGGTGCGGTCCTGGCTCGCGGCGGACGCCCTGGCGGACTCGCGGCTCGTGGTGGTGACCCGGGGCGCGGTGTCCGTCGGCGACGACGACCGGGTGACCGACCTGGCCGGTGCGGCGGTGTGGGGTCTGCTGCGTTCGGCGCAGTCGGAGCACCCGGGCCGCATCGTCCTCGCGGACGTCGACGGTGACCCGGATGCCGGGCTGGTGGCCCTGCTGGACGGCGTCCTGCGGGAGCAGGCCGCGACCGGCGGCCAGCTCGCCGTCCGCGAGGGTGCGGTGTACTCGCCGCGCCTGGTCCGGGCCGGCATCACGGCCGCGCAGACGCCCAGCCTGGGTGACGGCGCGGTGCTGGTGACCGGCGGTACGGGTGCGCTCGGTGCGCTGGTCGCGGAGCACCTGGTGTCGGTGCACGGCGTGCGGTCGCTGGTGTTGGTGTCGCGGCGCGGTCCGGAGGCCGCCGGTGCGGGCGAGCTGTCGGAGCGGCTGTCCGCGCTGGGCGCGTCCGTGCGGGTGGTCGCGTGTGACGTGACGGACCGGGACCAGGTGTTCGCCCTGGTGGCCGAGATCGGCGCCGAGGGTCGCCTGGCGGGTGTGGTGCACACCGCCGGTGTCCTGGACGACGGTGTCGTGGAGGGGCTGACGGCGGAGCGGCTGGCCGGGGTGTTGGCGCCGAAGGTGTCGGCGGGTTGGCTGTTGCACGAGGCGACGGCTTCGCTGGATCTGGACCTGTTCGTGGTGTTCTCGTCGGTGGCGGGTGTGCTCGGCTCGCCCGGGCAGTCGGCGTACGCGGCGGGCAACGCGTTCCTCGACGCCCTGGCGGTCTACCGGCGGCAGCTCGGGTTGCCGGCCGTCAGTCTCGCGTGGGGCATGTGGGACACCCCCGGCATGGCCGCGTCGATCGACGAGGCGGACCGGGCGCGTTCCACGCGGGCTGGCCTGACGCCGATGAGCGCCGAGACCGGGCTGGAGCTGTTCGACGCCGCCCTGGGCGCCGACCGGGCGGCCCTCGTACCGGCCGTGATCGACGTGCCCGCGCTGCGGGCGGCGACCTCCGGCGGCCCCGTGCCGGCCGTGCTGCGCACCCTGATCGGCGTGACCAGCACCCGCCGCCAGGCGGGGCAGGGCGGTGGCGGCTGGGCCGACCGGCTCGCCGGGCTGACCGAGGACGAGGGCCGCGCCCAGGTCGACGTGCTGGTGCGGGGCCTGGTAGCGCAGGTGTTGGGGCACGGCGGCGCGGAGTCGGTGCCGGCGGACCGGGCGTTCCGGGAGTTGGGCTTCGACTCGCTGACCGCCGTGGACCTGCGTAACCGGTTGAACGCGGCCACCGGGCTGCGGCTGGCCTCGACGCTGGTCTTCGACTACCCGACCCCGGCCGTGCTCGCCGACCACCTGTGGTCGGAGTTGGCCGGCGTGCGTCAGTCGACCGCCGGCCCGGTCGCCGGCACGGTCGTCGGCACCGACGAGCCGATCGCGATCGTGGGCATGGCCTGCCGCTACCCGGGCGGGGTGGAATCCCCCGACGAACTGTGGGAGCTGCTGGCCGGCGGCGGCGACGGGATCTCCGAGTTCCCGGCGGACCGCGGCTGGGACCTGGAGTCGCTCTTCGACCCGGACCCGAACCGCAGCGGTACGTCGTACACCCGCCACGGTGGCTTCCTGTACGGCGCCGGCGAGTTCGACCCCGGCTTCTTCGGCATCTCGCCGCGCGAGGCCCTGGCCATGGACCCGCAGCAGCGGCTGCTGCTGGAGGCCTCGTGGGAGTCGTTCGAGTCGGCCGGTCTCGATCCGCAGCGGTTGCGGGGCAGCCGGACGGGTGTCTTCGCCGGCGTCATGTACCACGACTACGCCTCCCGGCTCATGGACCTGCCGACCGAGGTGGAGGGCTACGTCGGGACCGGCACCTCCGGTAGCGTGCTGTCCGGTCGGGTCGCCTACACCTTCGGGCTGGAGGGCCCGGCGGTCACCGTCGACACGGCGTGCTCCTCGTCGCTGGTGGCGCTGCACCTCGCCGCGCAGGCGTTGCGTTCCGGTGAGTGCGATCTGGCGCTGGCCGGTGGCGTGACGGTGATGGCCACGCCCGGCACGTTCATCGAGTTCTCCCGGCAGCGCGGGTTGTCGCAGGACGGCCGCTGCAAGTCGTTCGCCGCGTCGGCCGACGGCACCGGCTGGTCCGAGGGCGTCGGCGTGCTGCTGGTGCAGCGCCTCTCCGACGCCCAGCGCGAGGGCCGCAAGATCTACGCCGTGGTGCGCGGCACCGCCGTGAACCAGGACGGCGCGTCCAACGGCCTGACGGCCCCGAACGGCCCGTCGCAGCAGCGGGTGATCCGCCAGGCCCTCGCGAACGCGCGCCTGACCACCGCCGACGTGGACGCCGTGGAGGCGCACGGCACGGGCACGACCCTCGGCGATCCGATCGAGGCGCAGGCTCTGCTGGCGACGTACGGGCAGGAGCGTCCGGGGGACCGGCCGTTGCTGTTGGGGTCGGTGAAGTCGAACATCGGGCACACGCAGGCGGCTGCCGGTGTGGCCGGTGTGATCAAGATGGTCATGGCGATGCGCCACGGCCTCGTCCCGCCGACCCTGCACGTGGACGAGCCGTCCCCGCACATCGACTGGACGGCCGGGGCCGTGGCTCTCGCGACCGAGCCCACTCCGTGGCCGGCCGTGGACCGGCCGCGTCGGGCGGCGGTGTCGTCGTTCGGGATCTCCGGCACGAACGCGCACGTGATCATCGAACAGCCTCCCGCCGAGACGATCGAGGGTGAGATCGTCGCCCGGGACGTGCCGCCGGTCGTACCGGTGCTGCTCTCCGCGCGCTCCGACGCGGCCCTGGCCGGCCAGGCGGGCCGCTGGGCGCGCTGGCTCGCCGCCGAGGAGGCCCCGCGTCCGCTGGACGTGGCCTGGTCCTCCGTCACCACCCGGCCCGCGCTGGAGCAGCGCGCCGTCGCCGTGGTGGCCGACCGGGACGACCTGCTCGCCGCGCTGCGGGCCCTCGACGCGGGCGAGCCCTCCGGGGCCGTCGTGACCGGCTCCACCGCCGTACGCGGCCAGCTCGCGCTGCTCTTCTCGGGTCAGGGCGCGCAGCGCGCCGGGATGGGCCGGGAGCTGTCGGCGGAGTTCCCGGTGTTCGCCGCCGCGCTGGACGAGGTGTGTGCGCACCTCGATCCGCTGCTGCCGCGTCCGCTGCGGGAGGTGCTGTTCGCGTCGGCGGGCAGCCCCGAGGCGGAGTTGCTGGATCAGACGGTCTTCACCCAGGCCGGTCTGTTCGCGGTCGAGGTGGCGCTGTTCCGGCTGGTGGAGTCGTTCGGGATCGTGCCCGACATGCTGGCCGGTCACTCGATCGGCGAGGTCACGGCGGCGCATGTCGCGGGCGTGTTGTCCCTGGCCGACGCGTGCGCCCTCGTGGCCGCGCGGGGTCGGTTGATGCAGGCGCTGCCCACCGGCGGCGGCATGCTGGCCGTGGCCGCCGACGAGACCGCGGTGGCGGAGTCTGTCGCCGGGCTGACCGACCGCGTGGGCATCGCCGCAGTCAACGGCCCGGCCGCAGTGGTGGTGTCGGGTGCGGTCGACGCGCTCGACGAGGTGGAGCGGGTCTGGCGGGATCGGGGCGCGCGCACTCGCCGGCTCACGGTCAGCCACGCGTTCCACAGCCCGTTGATGGAGCCGATGCTGGCCGAGTTCCGGGCGGTCCTGGACGGCCTCACCTTTGCCGCGCCGCTGCTGCCGATCGTGTCGAACGTGACCGGTGCGCTGGCCGGCGACGAGATCCGCACGGCCGACTACTGGGTGCGGCACGTGCGCGAGGCCGTCCGCTTCGCCGACGGGATCACCGCCCTGCGCGAGGCGGGTGTCGACACGTTCCTGGAGGTCGGGCCGCAGAGCGTGCTGACCGCGATGGCCGCCGACGTGCTGCCCGCCGACGACGCCGTGCTGGCGGTCGCGGTGCAGCGGCGGGACCGGCCGGAGGCACAGGCGCTGCTGCACGCCCTGGCGCAACTGCACGTGCACGGGATGCCGGTGACCTGGCAGTCGTGGTTCGCCGACACCGGCGCGCGCCGCGTCGACCTGCCCACGTACGCCTTCCAGCACCAGCGCTACTGGCCGGAGGGCACCCCGACGAAGCAGGCCGCCCCGGAGGGCGGCGACGCCGAGTTCTGGGCCGCCGTCGAGCGTGGCGACCTGGCCGCCCTCGCCGCCGAACTCGGCGACGACACCGAGGACCTGGACGCGCTCGCCCCGGCCCTGCCGCTCCTGGCGCGCTGGCGTCAGCACCGGTCGCGGGACACCGCCCTCGACGGGTGGTCGTACCGGGTCGGGTGGGAACCGGTACGGCCGGCCCCGGCGACCCGGTTGTCCGGGCGGTGGCTGGTCGTCACCGTCGACAGCGGCGCCGACGCGGGCGTCGCGAAGACCCTCACCCAGGCCGGCGCCCGGGTGGACACGCTCACCGTGTCGTCCACCCTCGCCCGCGCCGAACTGGGCGAGCGACTGGGCCGGATCAGCGGGGACGGCTGGGCCGGGGTGCTCTGCGTACTGCCCCGCCAGGACCGGCCCCTGGCCGACACCCCGGCGGTGCCCGCCGGCGCGGCCGCCCTGCTCACCCTCACCCGCGCGCTCACCGACACCGGCCTGCCGGGACGGGTGTGGGCGCTCAGCCGGACCGCGATGCCGGTCACGGCCGGGGAACGGGCCAGCGACGTCTGGGCGGCCCTGGCCTGGGGCCTGGGCCGGGTCGTCGCCCTCGAACAGCCCGACCGCTGGGGCGGCCTGATCGACCTGCCCGACCGCGCCGACCGCGGCGCCCGCGCCGGGCTCATCGCCGTCCTCGCCGACGGCACCCTGGACCAGGTGGCCGTCCGCCGCAACGGCCTCTTCGGCCGGCGGCTGGTGCCGGCCGCGCCGCCCGCCGGCGCGGGCTGGCGGCCCGCCGGGACGGTCCTGGTGACCGGCGGTACGGGTGCCCTCGGTCGGCACGTGGCGCGCTGGTTGCTGGCCAACGGGGCCGGTGAGGTGGTGCTCGCCTCGCGGCGGGGTCCGGCCGCGCCGGGCGCGGCCGAGCTGGTGGCCGAGCTGGGTGCGGTGCGGGTCGTGGCGTGCGACGTCACCGACCGGGCCGCGATCGACGCCCTCGTGGCGGACCTGCCGGAGCTGACCGCCGTCGTGCACACCGCCGGGGCGTCCGGCGGCACCACCCCGGCGTACGAGGTGACCGACGGCGAGCTGTCGGAAACCCTGGCCGGCAAGGTGCTCGGCGCCGTGCACCTCGACGCCGCCTGCCGGGGCCGGGACCTCGACGCGTTCGTGGTCTTCTCCTCCGTCGCCGGCGTCTGGGGCGGCGGCGGGCAGGCCGGCTACGCGGCCGGCAACGCCCTGCTCGACGCGCTCGTCACCGCCCGCCGGGCGGCCGGCCTGCCCGCCACCGCCCTGGCCTACGGCCCGTGGGCGGAGGACGGCATGGCCTCCGGCGAGACGGCCGACGGCCTGCGCCGCCGCGGGTTCAGCCCGCTCGCGCCCGACGCCGCCGTCGCGGCGCTCGGCCGCTGGGTGAACGCCCCCGAGGCGGCACCGGTGATCGTGGACGTCGACTGGTCCCGGTTCGTCACGGCGTTCACCGCCGCACGGCCGAGCCACCTCTTCGACCGGGTCGCCCCCGCCGTCGCCGAGGAGCCGGAGCGGCCGGAGAGCGCCGCCGCCACCGACGGGCTGCGGGCCAGGCTCGCCACGCTGCCGGCGACCGGCCAGGAGGCGCTGCTGGTCGACCTCGTCCGCGCGGAGGCGGCGGCCGTCCTCGGCCACCCCACCACCGACCAGGTGCCGGCCGGCCGGGCGTTCCGGGAGCTGGGCTTCGACTCCCTCGCCGCCGTGCAGCTGCGCGACCGGCTGGGCCGGGTCACCGGCCTGACCCTGCCGTCGACGGTGGTCTTCGACCACCCGTCGGCGGCGGAACTGGCCCGCTTCCTGCGTACCGAAATCGTCATCGGCGCGGACGGCGGACCGGTCACCGGCGGCGTGGCCTCGGCCCGGCCGCCGGCGGACGAGCCGATCGCGATCGTCTCCATGGCCTGCCGCTTCCCCGGCGGGGTGTCCTCGCCGCAGGAGCTGTGGCGGCTGCTGGCCGACGGCGTGGACGCCGTGACGCCGATGCCCACCGACCGGGGCTGGGACCTCGACGCCCTGTTCGACAGCGACCCGGAGCGGGTCGGCACCAGCTACACGCGCAGCGGCGGCTTCCTGCGGGACGTGGCCGGCTTCGACGCCGCGTTCTTCGGGATCAACCCGCGCGAGGCCCTCGCCATGGACCCGCAGCAGCGGCTGCTGCTGCACACCACCTGGGAGGTCTTCGAACGCGCCGGCATCGACCCGCACCGGGTCCGTGGCTCCGCCACCGGCGTCTTCATGGGCACCAACGGGCAGGACTACGCCACGCTGCTGCTGGGCGCCCGCTCCCAGGTGGAGGGCTACCAGGCGACCGGCAACGGCGCGTCGGTGGTCTCCGGCCGCCTGGCGTACTCGTTCGGGCTGCACGGCCCGGCGGTCACCGTCGACACGGCCTGCTCGTCGTCGCTGGTGGCGCTGCACCTGGCCGCGCAGGCCCTGCGCAGCGGCGAGTGCGACCTCGCCCTCGCCGGCGGCGTGACGGTGATGTCGACCCCGGGCGCGTTCCTGGAGTTCTCCCGGCAGCGCGGCCTCGCCGCCGACGGGCGGGTCAAGGCGTTCGCCGAGGCCGCCGACGGCACCGGCTGGGGCGAGGGCGTCGGCGTCCTGCTGCTCCAGCGGCTCTCCGACGCCCAGCGCGACGGCAACCGGATCCTCGCCGTCGTACGGGGCAGCGCCGTCAACCAGGACGGCGCGAGCAACGGCCTCACCGCGCCGAACGGGCCCGCGCAGCAGCGGGTCATCCGGCACGCGCTGGACAACGCCGGCCTCACCCCGGGCGACGTGGACGTCGTCGAGGCGCACGGCACCGGCACCACGCTCGGCGACCCGATCGAGGCGCAGGCGCTGCTGGCGACGTACGGCAGGGAACGCTCCGCCGACCGGCCGCTGTGGCTCGGGTCGGTGAAGTCGAACATCGGCCACACCCAGGCCGCGGCGGGCGCCGCCAGCCTGATCAAGATGGTGCTGGCCCTGCAACACGAGGTGCTGCCGGCGACCCTGCACGTCGACGCGCCGACCCCGCACGTCGACTGGTCCTCCGGCACGCTGGCGCTGCTCACCGAGGCACGACCGTGGACCACCACGGACGGGCCGCGCCGGGCCGGCGTCTCCTCGTTCGGGATCAGCGGCACCAACGCGCACGTGATCATCGAAGAGGCCCCGCAGCGGCCGGCACCGGTCGCCGCCGACGGGGAAGGGCCCGAGGCGACCGTCGGGCACGACGACGCGCGACGCGACCACCGCGCCGTGGCCCTGCCGTGGCCGGTCTCCGCCGCCGACCTGCCCGCGCTGCGCGAACAGGCCGGCCGGCTGGCCGACCGGGTCGCGACGGACGAGGACCCCGCCGACCTGGTCGCCTGGGCGCTCGCCGACGGTCGGGCCCACCTCGGCCGGCGGGCCACCGTGGTCGCCGCCGACCGGGAGACCCGGCTGGCCGCGCTACGGGCGCTGGCCGGCGGCGAGGACCACCCCGCGCTGGTCACCGCCCGGCGGCACGGCGGCGGCCTCGCCGTCCAGTTCTCCGGCCAGGGCGCCCAGCGCCCCGGCGCCGGCCGGCAGCTGTACGACACGTTCGGAGTCTTCGCGGCGGCCCTCGACGAGGTCTGCGCGGCGCTGGACCACCAGCTGCCGCAGCCGCTGAAGCCGGTGCTGTTCGCGGCCGAGGGCAGCGCCGAGGCCGCGCTGCTCGACGAGACGGTGTTCACCCAGGCGGGGCTGTTCGCGCTGGAGGTGGCCCTGTTCCGGCTGGTCGAGTCGTTCGGGGTGGTGCCCGGGCACGTCGCCGGGCACTCCATCGGCGAGATCACCGCCGCGCACGTCGCCGGGGTGCTGTCCCTCGCGGACGCCGCCACGCTGGTGGCCGCCCGGGGCCGGCTCATGCAGGCCCTGCCCGCCGGGGGCGGGATGCTCGCCGTCGCCGCCGACGAGGCGGCCGTGGTCGAGTCCCTCGCGGGGCTGACCGACCGGGTCGGCGTCGCCGCCGTCAACGGTCCCACCGCCGTGGTGCTCGCCGGGGCCCTCGACACCCTCGACGGGCTGGAGCGGACCTGGCGGGAGCGCGGGGTGCGCACCCGCCGGCTGCGGGTCAGCCACGCGTTCCACAGCCCGCTGATGGAGCCGATGCTGGCCGAGTTCCGCGCCGTCCTCGACGGGCTGACGTTCGGCGCGCCGCTGCTGCCCATCGTGTCGAACCTGACCGGGCGGCTCGCCGGGCCCGACGAGATCCGTACGCCCGACTACTGGGTGCGTCACGTCCGGGAGGCCGTCCGGTACGCCGACGGGATCGCCGCGCTGCGCGACGCGGGCGTCGACACCTTCCTGGAGCTCGGCCCGCAGGCGGTGCTGACCGCGATGACCGCCGGCCTGCTGCCCGGCGACGACGACGGGACGGCCGTGGCGGCGCTGCGCGCCGGCGTCGACGAGCCGGCCGCCCTGCTCGCCGCGCTGGCCGTCGTGGACGGCACCGGGCGGGACGTCGACTGGGCGGCGGTCCTCGCCGTGCTGGCCGGCCCCCGTCCGGATGCCCGCCGGCTGCCCGAGCTGCCCACGTACGCGTTCCGGCCGCAGCGCTACTGGCCGACCCTCGACGCGGTGCCGACGCCGACCGCCGACCCGGTCGACGACGCGTTCTGGCGGGCCGTCACCGACGGCGACCTGGGCCGCCTCGGCCTCGACCCGGACCAGCCGATGCGCGAGCTGCTGCCGGAACTGGAGTCGTGGCGGCGCCGCCAGCACCTCGACGGCGCCCTGGCCGGCTGGCGGTACCGGGTCACCTGGGAGCGCCGGGCGCTGACCGTCACCGACCCCGGCACGTGGCTGGTGGTGGCCCCGCCGCACCAGGTCACCGACCGGGTGCTCGCCGCCCTCACGGCCAACGCCGCCACGGTGCACCTGCTGACCGTCGACCCGGCCACGGCCACCCGGGACGGCCTGGCCGCCGACCTCGACCGGCTCGCCGCCGCGCACCAGCCGACGGCGCTGCTCTCCCTGCTGGCGCTGGACGAGGCGCCGCACCCGGAGCAGACCGCGCTGCCGACCGGTCTGGCGGCGAACCTGCTGCTCGTGCAGGCGCACACCCGCCGTTCCGGCCCGCCCGTGCCGCTGTGGCTGGCCACCACCGGCGCCGTCGCCGTCGACGACGAACCGGTCGTGCACCCGACGCAGGCCACCACGTGGGGCCTCGGCCTCGTCGCCGCGCTGGAGCACCCCCGGCACGTCGGCGGAGTCGTCGACCTGCCGGCGGGCCCGGCCGAGGCGGCGTACGCGGCCCTGGCCGCAGCCCTGGTCAACGTCGACGGGGAGGACCAGCTCGCCGTCCGGGAGGCCGGCGTGCACGCCCGACGCCTGGTCCGCGACACCGGGCGGCCGGCGACGGGCAGCGGGTACCGGCCGAACGGCACCGTCCTGCTCACCGGCGGGACCGGCGCCCTCGCCCGGCACACCACGGACTGGCTGGGCCGCCAGGGCGCGGAGGTGCTCCCGCTGGCGGAGCCGGCGACGGGCAAGCTCGGTGACCTGATGGAGCAGCTCGCCGCCGAGAGCCGGCCGGTGACGGCGCTCGTGCACGTGCCGGCGGAGACCGGGTCGGTGCCGCTGGCCGAGCTGACCCTCGGCGGCCTCGCCGCCGACCTGGCCGCGACCGTCGGCGACGTCCCGAGGTACGCCGACGAGCTGGCCCACCGGCCGCTCGACGCGTTCGTGCTGTGCACCTCCACCACGGGGGTGTGGGGCGCGGGCGGCCGGGCCGGCCAGTCCGCCGGCGACGCGCTGCTGCACGCGCTCGCGGCGAACCGGCGGCACGGCGGACTGGCGGCGACCGCCGTGGCGTGGGGCCCGTGGAGCGACGACCCCGAGTCGCCCGAGCTGGCGCAGCTGCGCCGGCGGGGCCTGCCGGGCCTGCCCCCGGAGCTGGCCGTCGAGGCGTTCGGGCAGGCGTTGCGCGCGGAGGCGGAACTCGTGGTCGCCGACGTGCGCTGGGACCGGTTCGTGCCGACGTTCGCGTCGATGCGGCCGTGCCCGCTGCTGACCGGGGTCCCCGAGGCGGGCGCGGCGATGCCCGCCGAAGACGACCGCCAGCCGGCGGACGACGAGGCGGCGACCGCGCTGCGGGAGCGGCTGCGCCCGCTGAGCCCCGGCGAACGGGAGGGCGTCCTCGTCGAACTCGTGGGCAACCTGGCGGCGGCCGTGCTCGGCCACCCCGGGGGCGGAGGGCTGGAGCCCGACCGGGCGTTCCGCGAGGTCGGCTTCGACTCGATGACGGCCGTGGAGCTGCGCAACCGGCTCCGCGCCGCCACCGGCGTCCAGCTGCCAGCCGGCGTGGTGTTCGACTACCCGACGCCCGCGGCGCTCGCCCGGCACCTGCGCGACCAGCTCGTCGAGGACGGCGCCGCCGCGGCCGCGCCGCTGCTCGCCGAGCTGGAGCGGCTCGACGGCGTCTTCGCGGCCGACGCGCCGGACCGGCTGACCCGGCAGAAGCTGCTGGTGCAGTTGCAGGCGTTCGTCGCCCGGTGGGGCGACGAGCGTGGTCCCGTCGAGGAGAAGCCGGCCGCGCACACCCTCGATGACGCCACCGACGCCGAGATCTTCGATTTCATCCACCGCGAGCTGGGTGGCCCCGGCGGCAATTTGCCGGGCATCTAGAAATGGTGTCGTACGGCCGTTGTCGACGGTTGTGACACCTGCGGCCGGGCGGGCCTGGACACCCGCCCGGCCGCACCCCGCGAGGGTGCCGCGCCGGACCGCTCGCAGGGCGGGTCGGCCCAGCCTGCGCCCCCGCCGCCTAGGGGCACCCGTAGGGGCACGCTAGGGGTTGTGACCGCCGTCCGGCGACAATTACCTTTCGTCCGGCGCGTAAGACCTGGTGGGGACTGAAACGCTTATTGTCTGGCAATTCGTGGTCGGCTGAATGGGCTTAGATCTTCGCGGCTTGTGGCGTCTGTGGACGGTATTGGGTCGCCTGTTTCTTTCCGGCCCGAAGAGGTGGCGTCAATGGCGACTGAAGATACGCTCCGGGAGTACCTGAAATGGGTGACGGCGGACCTTCACCAGACCAGGAGGAAGCTCGGCGAGCTTGAGGCGGCCAACCGGGAGCCGATCGCCATCGTCGGCATGGCCTGCCGGTTCCCGGGCGGGGTGGGCTCGCCCGAGGAGCTGTGGGAGCTCGTCGACTCCCGCCGCGACGCCTTCTCCGCGTTCCCCGCCGACCGCGGCTGGGACCTGGCGCGGCTGTTCCACCCGGACCCCGACCACCCCGGCACGTCGTACGTCGCCGAGGGCGGCTTCATCGACTCCGCCACCGAGTTCGACGCCGCGTTCTTCGGCATCTCGCCGCGCGAGGCGCTCGCCATGGACCCGCAGCAGCGGCTGCTGCTGGAGGCCGCCTGGGAGGCGTTCGAGCACGCCGGGCTCGACCCCTCGGCGCTGCGCGGCCACCAGGTGGGGGTGTTCGCCAGCACCACCGGCCAGGACTACGTGGGCCTGCTCCAGCAGCCGCCGCCCGGCACCGAGGGCTACATCCTCACCGGCACCGCGGCCAGCGTCGTGTCCGGCCGGATCTCGTACGCCCTCGGCATCGAGGGCCCCGCCGTCACCGTCGACACCGCCTGCTCGTCGTCGCTTGTCGCCCTGCACCTGGCCTGCCAGGCGCTGCGGCAGGGGGAGTGCACCCTGGCGCTCGCCGGCGGGGCCACCGTCATGTCCACCCCGTCCGCCTTCATCGGCTTCAGCCGCCAGCGGGGCCTGGCCATGGACGGCCGGGTCAAGTCGTTCGCCGCCGCCGCCGACGGCACCGCCTGGGGCGAGGGCGTCGGCCTGCTGCTCGTCGAGCGGCTCTCCGACGCGCGGCGCAACGGCCACCCCGTCCTCGCGGTCGTACGCGGCAGCGCGGTCAACCAGGACGGCGCGAGCAACGGGCTGACCGCCCCCAACGGCCCCTCCCAGCAGCGGGTCGTGCTCCAGGCGCTGGCCAGCGCCCGGCTCGCCCCGGAGCAGGTCGACGTCGTGGAGGCGCACGGCACCGGCACCACCCTCGGCGACCCCATCGAGGCCCAGGCGCTGCTGTCGACGTACGGGCAGGGCCGGCAGCCGGACCGGCCGCTCTGGCTCGGCTCGGTCAAGTCGAACATCGGGCACACCCAGGCCGCCGCCGGCGTCGCCGGGGTGATCAAGATGGTGATGGCGCTGCGGCACGAGACCGTGCCGGCGACGCTGCACGTCGACGAGCCCACCCCCAACGTGGACTGGACGGCCGGCGCGGTGTCGCTGGCGACCGAGCCGCAGCCGTGGCCCGCCGGGGAGCAGCCCCGCCGCGCGGGCATCTCCTCCTTCGGCATGAGCGGCACCAACGCCCACGTGATCATCGAGGAGGCGCCCGCCGCCGACCCGGCCGCGGCGGACGCCCCGGACGGCGCCGCCGCCGCGACCGACGCGGTCGCCGTGCCGGCCGCCGCCGACACCGCCTGCGTCGACGGGGCCGGCCTCGTGCCGGTGCTGCTCTCCGCCCGTGACGCCGAGTCCCTGGCCGCGCAGGCGACCCGCTGGGCCGACTGGCTCGACGGGCGCCCCGAGCTGCGGCTGACCGACGTCGGCTGGTCGTCGGCGCGTACCCGGGCCAGCCTCGAGCACCGGGCCGTGCTGCTCGCCGCCGACCGCGCCGGCCTGGCCGACGGCCTGCGCGCGCTCGCCACCGGCGGCGACGCCCCGGGCCTGGTCACCGGCGCCGGCCCGCGCGGCGGCAAGCTCGCGTTCCTCTTCTCCGGGCAGGGCGCGCAGCGCAGCGGCATGGGCCGCGAGCTGGCCGCCGCGTTCCCCGTCTTCGGCCGGGCGCTCGCCGAGGTCTGCGCCGAGCTGGACCGGCACCTGCCCCGCCCGCTCGCCCCGGTGCTCTTCGCGCCCGAGGGCGACGAGGCCGCCGGGCTGCTCAACCAGACCCTCTACACCCAGGCCGGCCTGTTCGCCGTCGAGGTCGCGCTGTTCCGGCTCCTGGAGAGCTGGGGGATCGTCCCGGACGTCCTGCTCGGCCACTCGATCGGCGAGCTCTCCGCCGCGCACGCGGCCGGCGTGCTGTCGCTGCCCGACGCCGCCACCCTCGTCGCCGCCCGGGGCCGGCTGATGCAGGCCCTGCCGGCCGGCGGCGCGATGCTGGCCGTCCAGCTCCCCGCCGACGCCGTCCGGGCCGCCCTGACCGGCGTCGAGGACCGGGTCGCCGTGGCCGCCGTCAACGGGCCCACCGCCGTGGTCGTCTCCGGCGCGGCCGACGCCGTCGAGGAACTCGAACGCCGCTGGGCCGACCAGGGCGTACGCACCAGGCCGCTGCGCGTCAGCCACGCCTTCCACAGCCCGCTGATGGAACCCATGCTCGCCGAATTCGCCGCCGTGGTGCGTGGGCTGGAACTGCACCCGCCGACGCTGCCGATCGTGTCGAACCTGACCGGCACGGTCGCCGACCCCGACGAGATCCGCACCGCCGAGTACTGGGTGCGGCACGTGCGGGAGGCCGTCCGGTTCGCCGACGGCGTCGACCAGCTGCGCGCCCTCGGTGTGCGTACGTTCCTGGAGGTCGGCCCCAGCGGCGTGCTCACCGCGCTGGCCCGCGACGTCCTGACCGCCGCCGGCGCCGACGACGACACCGCCGCCGTGGCGCTGCTGCGCCGCGACCGCCCCGAGCCCGCCTCCGCCCTCACCGCCCTCGCCGAGCTGCACGTCGGCGGGGTCGAGGTCGGCTGGGCGGAGCTGTTCGCCGGCGCCGACACCGCGCGGGTGCCCCTGCCCGCGTACGCCTTCCGCCGGCAGCGCTTCTGGCCCGAGCCGCCGCCCGCCGCCCCCGACACCGTGGCGGCGGACGGCGACGACGAGTTCTGGACCGCCCTGGAGCAGGCGGACGCCGACACCCTGCGCGGCGAGCTGGGCGACGACGAGGAGCAGGTGCAGGCGCTGCTGCCGGCCCTGCCCGTGCTCACCTCCTGGCGCCGCTCCCGGCGGGAACGCTCCCTCGTGGACGGCTGGTCGTACCAGGTGACCTGGCAGCCCGTGCCGGTCGAGGACGGCGACGGCCCGGCGGGCCGCTGGCTGGTCGTGCTGCCGGCCGACGACGCGCCGGCGTGGGCCGACGGCCTGGCCGGGCTCTTCGGCGACGACGAGCCGCTGGTGCTGCGCGTCGGCGCGGCGGACCTCGACCGCGCGGCGCTCGCCGCCCGGCTGCGGGACCTCCTCGACGGCCGGCCGGTCGACGGCGTGCTCGCCGTGGTCGCCGGCCAGGACCGGCTGCTGGCCGAGCACCCCGGCGTGACCCTCGCCGCGGCCAGCACCCTCGCCCTGGTCCAGGCGATGACCGACCTGGACCTGGTGGCGCCGCTGTGGTGCGTCACCAGCGGCGCGGTCGCGGCGGCCCCGGGCGACCGGGTCGCGCACCCGCTGCAGACCGAGGTCTGGGGCCTCGGCCGCGCGGCGGCCGTCGAGCAGCCGCACCGCTGGGGCGGCCTGGTCGACCTGCCGGCCACCGTCGACGACGCCACCACCCGTCGGCTCGCCGCCGTGCTGGCCGGTCACGTCGGCGAGGACCAGGTGGCCGTCCGGCCCGGCGGGACCTGGGCCCGCCGGCTCACCCCGGCCCCGCCCGCGGCGGACGAGCCCTCCGCCGGCGACTGGTGCTCCGGCACCGTCCTGGTCACCGGCGGCACCGGCGCCCTCGGCGGCCACGTCACCCGCTGGCTGCTCGGCCGCGGCGCCGGGCGGGTGGTCCTGGCCAGCCGCCGGGGCACCGCCGCCCCGGGCGTGGCGGACCTGCTCGACCGGTACGGCGCCGACGGGCGGGTCACCGTCGCCACCTGCGACGTCACCGACCGGAGCTCCGTGGCGGAGCTGGTGGACGCGCTGCCCGACCTGACGGCGGTCGTGCACGCCGCCGGCACCGACCAGCTCACCCCGCTGACCGACACCACCCTCGACGAGTTCTCCCACGTCGTCGCGGGCAAGGTGCTCGGCGCCCTGCACCTCGACGCCTGCCTCGCCGAGCGCGACCTCGGCGCGTTCGTCATGTTCTCCTCCATCTCCGGCGTGTGGGGCAGCGCCGGGCAGTGCGCCTACGGTGCCGGCAACTCCCTGCTGGACGCCCTGGCCGTCAACCGGCGCGACCGGGGCCTGCCGGCCACCGCCGTCTCCTGGACGGCCTGGGGCGGCGAACACGGCATGGCCGCCGAGAACGTGGCCACCGAGCAGCTCAACCGGATGGGCCTGCCGCCGATCGACCCGGAGAAGGCGCTCGTCGCCCTCGACCGGGCGCTGCGCCGCCCGACGCCCTGCGTGACCGTCGCCGACGTCGACTGGAGCCGGTTCCACCCCGCGTTCACCGTGGCCCGGCCCAGCCCGTTCCTGGGCGGCGTGCCGCAGGTGCGGGCGCTCGTCGCGCAGGAGGAGGAGGCCGCCGCGCCCACGGGCGGGGTCGCCGCGCCGCTGCGCCACCTCGCGGCGCTGCCGGCGGCGGAGCAGGAGCGGGAGCTGCTGCGGCTGGTCAACGAGCAGACCGCAGCGGTGCTGGGCCACGCCACCCCCGACGAGCTGCGTGGCCGCCCGTTCAAGGACCTCGGCTTCGACTCGCTGACCGCCGTGGACTTCCGGGGACGACTGAACACGGCCACCGGCCTGCGGCTGCCCACCACGCTGGTCTTCGACTACCCCACCCCCGCCGAGCTGGCCGCGCACCTGCGCGAGCTGGTCTCCGGCGCCGCCCCGGCCGACGCCCCGCAGACCGTCGTCGTCGACGCCGACGAGCCCGTCGCGATCGTCGGGATGGCCTGCCGCTACCCCGGCGGCGTCGACGGGCCGGAGACGTTCTGGCGGCTGGTCGCCGACGGGGTGGACGCCATCTCGCCGTTCCCCACCGACCGGGGCTGGGAGATCCCCGAGCCGGCGGAGGGAACGCATCCCCCGGCGGGCGGCTTCCTCTACGACGTGGCGGACTTCGACCCCGCCTTCTTCGAGATCTCGCCCCGCGAGGCCCTCGCCATGGACCCGCAGCAGCGGCTCGCCCTCGAGACGTCCTGGGAGGCGCTGGAGCGGGCCGGGGTGGACCCGGCGACGCTGCGCGGCACCCGCACGGGCGTCTTCGTGGGCGCCTCCACCTCCGGCTACGGCACCGGGCTGACCGAGGTCCCCGAGGGCGTCGAGGGCTACCTGATGACCGGCGCCGCGCACAGCGTGATCTCCGGCCGGGTCGCGTACGCCCTCGGGCTGGAGGGACCCGCCGTCACCGTCGACACGGCCTGCTCGTCGTCGCTGGTGGCGCTGCACCTCGCCGGGGCGGCGCTGCGGCGCGGCGAGTGCGACCTGGCGCTGGCCGGCGGCGTGGCCGTGATGGCCACCCCCACGGCGTTCCAGGAGTTCTCCCGCCAGGGCGGCCTCGCCTCCGACGGGCGGTGCAAGTCCTTCGCCGCCACGGCGGACGGCACCGGTTGGTCCGAGGGCGTCGGCATGCTGCTCGTGCAGCGGCTCTCCGACGCCCGGCGGCAGGGCCGGCGCATCCTCGCCGTCGTACGCGGCTCCGCCGTGAACTCCGACGGCGCGTCGAACGGCCTGACCGCCCCCAACGGTCCCTCCCAGCAGCGGGTGATCCGGCAGGCGCTCGCCAGCGCCCGGCTGGCGGTCACCGACGTGGACGTCGTCGAGGCCCACGGCACCGGCACCGTCCTCGGCGACCCGATCGAGGCCCAGGCGCTGCTGGCGACGTACGGGCAGGACCGGGGCGACGCCGGCCCGCTGCTGCTGGGCTCGGTCAAGTCGAACATGGGCCACGCGCAGGCCGCCGCCGGCGTGGCCGGCGTGATCAAGATGGTGCTGGCGATGCGGGAGGGCACCGTACCGGCGACGCTGCACGTGGACGAGCCGTCGCCGCACATCGACTGGTCGGCCGGCGACGTGGAGCTGGTGACCCGGTCCCGGCCGTGGCCGGCGGTCGACCGGCCCCGCCGCGCGGCGGTCTCCTCGTTCGGCATCTCCGGCACCAACGCCCACGTGGTCGTCGAGCTGCCCACCGACTCGCCCGCCGACGCCGAGGCGGCCGACGCCCCGACGCCGCCGGCCGCCGGCGCGGAGGCGCGGGAACGCGCCGCCGGGCTGGTCGCCGCCGACGTGGTGGTGTGGCCGGTCTCGGCCCGCTCGACCTCGGCGCTGGCCGCGCAGGCGTCCCGGCTGGCCCGGCACCTGCGGGCCCACCCCGGCCTCGCCCCGGCGGCGGTCGGCTGGTCCCTCGCCGCGACCCGCTCGGCGTTCGACAGGCGTGCCGCGGTGCTCGGCGCGACCCCCGGCGAGCTGCTGGCCGGCCTGGACGCGCTCGCCGCCGGCACCCCCGCCGGCAACGTGCTGACCGGCACCGTCGCCAACCACGGCGCCGGCCCGGTGTTCGTCTTCCCGGGCGCCACCCCGGCGGGCGCGGCGGCCGGACTCGTGGGCCGCTGCCCGGTCTTCGACGACGCCCTCGCCGAGTGCCGGCAGGCCCTCGCCCCCTGGGTCGACGTCGACCCGGCCGCCCTGCTGACCGGCGCGGACGCCTCCTGGGGCGAGCGGCCGGAGCTGGCCCGGCCCGTGCTGTTCGCCGTCGGGGTGGCGCTCGCCGCCGTCTGGCGGCACGCCGGGCTCACCCCGGCCGCGGTCGTCGGCGACGGCGACGGCGAGGTCGTGGCCGCCCACGTGGCGGGCCTGCTGTCCCTGTCCGACGCCGCCCGGACGGTGGCGCTGCGGGCCCGGGCCGCCGCCGGCGAGCTGGACCCCGACGGCCTCCGCGTCGCCCTGGCGGGGCTCGCCCCGCAGCCCGGGACCGCCCGGCTGGCCTCCACCGTCACCGGGGACTGGGCCGACGCGGCCACCCTCGGCGCCGACCACTGGGCCGACCCGGCCACCCTCGGCACCGGCCAGCGGGCCGGTGGGGCTGGGGGACCGGAGCGGCTCGACGCCGCCCTGCGCGCCGCCGTCGCGGGCGGACACGTGACCTTCGTGGAGATCTCGCCGGAGCCGGCGCTGACCGACCGGGTCGCCGCCGTCCTCGACGCGACCGGCGTCACCGGCCACGTCCTGGAGACCCTCGCCGGGTCGGACGACGCCGCCACCCGGCTGCTGACCGGCCTCGCCACCGCGCACACCCTCGGCCTGACGGTGGACCACCGCCGGCTGCTGCCCGAGGCCGAGCCCGTCGACCTGCCCACGTACGCCTTCGACCGGAACCGCTACTGGCTGGAGCGCACCGGCGCGCACCGCTCGGTCCTGCCCGCCGTGGGCCTCGACGTGGTCGACCACCCGCTGCTCAGCGCGGTGGCCGACCTGCCCGGCGACGAGGGGCTGCTGTTCACCGGCCGGATCACCCTCGCCACCCACCCCTGGCTGGCCGACCACGCCGTGCTCGGCACGGTGCTGCTGCCGGGGACGGCCCTGGTGGAGCTGGCGTCCTGGACCGGCCGGCAGGCCGGCGCGGCGACCGTCGCCGAGCTGAACCTGGAGGCGCCGCTGGCGATCCCCACCGAGGGCGGAATCGACCTGCGGGT
The DNA here is from genome assembly GCF_040649055.1 of Micromonospora sp. NPDC049060. Lineage (NCBI taxonomy): Bacteria > Bacillati > Actinomycetota > Actinomycetes > Micromonosporales > Micromonosporaceae > Micromonospora > Micromonospora sp. NPDC049060. Next base: position 44,475 of record NZ_JBEZEV010000032.1, on the reverse strand, counting down.
CCGCGTCGGCGCGCCGGACGAGACCGGACACCGGCCCGTCGCCATCCACACCCGGCGCGACGACGACACCGGACCCGACGGTTCCCGCACCTGGCAGCGGCACGCCTCCGGCCAGCTCGCCGACACCGTCGACCCGGAGCCCGCTCCGGCCGCCGTGTGGCCGCCCGCCGACGCCGAGCCGATCGCCCTCGACGGGCTCTACGCCCGGCTCGCCGCCCAGGGCTACCACTACGGCCCGGCCTTCCGGGCGCTGCGCGCCGCCTGGCGGTCGGGCCCGGACATCCTCGCCGAGGTCGCCCTGGACGCCGACGCGTCCACCGACACCACGGCCTTCTCGGTGCACCCGGCCCTGATGGACGCGGCGCTGCACGCCATCGGCGCCAGCGCCACGGCAGGCGCCACCGACGCCACGGCCGGCGACCCCGCCGGTGGCGCGTCGGGCACCGAAGGCGGCCCCGACATCCGCCCGGGCCTGCCGTTCACCTGGTCGGGCGTGACCATCCGGCCCACCCGCGCCCGCGAGCTGCGGATCCGGCTGCGCGCCACCGACGCCTCATCCGTGGCCCTGACCATCACCGACACCGGCGCCACCCCGGTCGCCTCCGTCGACGGTCTGGTCCTGCGGCCCATCTCCGGCGAGCAGCTCAGCGCCGCCCGCCGGTCGGCCAGCCGGTCCCTGCACCGCCTCGACTGGGTCGCCCCCGCCACCGGCCGCGCCGACGGCACCTCCCGGCTCGTCGCCCTCGGCGACGACTGGCCCGGCGCCGACCGGCACCCGGACCTCTCCGCGCTGGTCGCCGAGGTGCGCGCCGGCGGTCCGGTGCCCGACGCGGTGCTGGTGACCTGCGCCGGACCGGCCGCCGACGAGCCGCACCCGGCCGCCCAGGCGCACCGCGTCGCCCACCGCATGCTCGCGCTGGCCCAGCAGTGGCTCGCCGAGGAGTCCCTCACCGCCGCCCGGCTGGTGGTGGCCACCCGCGGCGCGGTCCGGGTCGACCCGGACGAGCGGATCGCCGACGTGCCGGCCGCCACCGCCTGGGGCCTGCTGCGTTCCGCCCAGTCGGAGAACCCCGACCGGATCGTGCTCCTCGACGTCGACGACGACGCCTCGGCCGCCGCGCTGCTGCCGGCGGCCCTGGCCACCGGCGAACCCCAGCTCGCGGTACGCGCCGGCCAGCTCCGGGTGCCCCGGCTGACCCGGCTCGGACCGCCCCCGGCCGAGGCGCCCGGCCCCGACCTGGCCGCCGGCACCGTCCTGGTGACCGGGGCGACCGGCCTGCTCGGGCGGCTCGTGGCGCGACGGCTCGTGACCCGGCACGACGTACGGCACCTGCTGCTGGTCAGCCGCAGCGGGGCGGATGCCCCGGGCGTCGCCGCGCTGGTCGACGAGCTGGCCGGACTGGGCGCCACCGCCCGGGTGGTCGGCTGCGACGTCACCGACCGCGACGCGCTCGCCCTGCTGGTCGACCAACTCCCCGCCGACCTGCCGCTGACCGGCGTGGTGCACGCGGCCGGGGTGCTCGACGACGGCGTCCTGCCCGCGCTCACCCCGGACCGCTTCGACACCGTGCTGCGCCCCAAGGTCGACGCGGCCTGGCACCTGCACGAGCTGACCGAGAAGCTGGACCTGGCCGCGTTCGTGCTCTTTTCCTCGGCGGCTGGCCTCTTCGGCGGCCCCGGGCAGGCCAACCACGCGGCCGCGAACTGCTTCCTCGACGCCCTCGCCCAGCACCGGCGCGACCGGGGACTCCCGGCGCTCTCGCTGGCCTGGGGCCCGTGGGTCAACGACACCGGCGACGGCCAGACCGGGCACGTCGACGAGGCCCGGATGAACCGGGGCGGCTTCGTCCCGCTCGGCGCCGACGAGGGCATGGACCTGTTCAGCGAGGCGCTGCGCTTCGCCGAGCCGGTGGTCGTACCGGTCAACCTGGACCTCGCCCTGATCGGCCGGCACGGGCCGGCGGCGGTGCCGCCGGTGCTGCGGTCGCTGGTCCGGCCGGCGACGAGCGGCGCGGTACGGGCCGCCGAACGCGATCCGGCCGAGGCGCTGCGGGAGACCCTCGCCGCCACGGCGGAGGCCGACCGCGACCAGGTGCTCTCCGACCTGGTCCGCACCCACGCCGCCGCGGTCCTCGGCTACGCGTCGATCCGCTCGATCGACGTCGAGCGCGGCTTCGTCGAGCTGGGCTTCGACTCGCTGACCGCCGTCGAGTTCCGCAACCGGCTCAACGCGGCCACCGGGCTGCGGCTGCCGTCCACGCTGATCTACGACCGGCCGACCACAGCCGCGCTCGTCGAGTACCTGCGGGGTGCGTTGCTGGCGGAGCGGAGCACGTCCGCGCTGACGGTGCTCGGCGAGCTGAACAAGCTGGAGCACGCCATGCGGGCGGTGGCCTCGGCCGACACCGACCGGGCCGCCGTCGGCGCCCGGCTGCGTGAACTGCTCTCCCTGTGGACCTACACCGAGTCCGGTGCGGACTCCGCCGCCGACGAGGGCGCCAGCCTCGAGTCGGCCTCCGCCGAGGAGATCTTCAGCCTGCTGGACGAAGAGTTCGGCTCGGCCTGATCCGGCATGTCGCACACCTCGAACCCCGATACGGAGTGGCCCGATGCCCACTGAGGCAGAGTTCCTCGACTACCTCCGGCGTGCGACTGCCGACCTGCGCGACGCGCGTCGGCGGGTGCGCGAGGTGGAGGCCAAGGACCGCGAGCCGATGGCCGTCATCGGCATGGCGTGCCGGTTCCCGGGCGGCGTGTCCAGCCCGGCGGAGCTGTGGGACCTCGTCGACCGGGGCGGCGACGGGGTGGGCGACTTCCCGGCCGACCGGGGCTGGGACCTGGAGCGGCTCTTCAACGTCGACCCGGACAACCCGGGCACGTCGACAAGCAGCCAGGGTGGCTTCCTCTACGACGCGCCGCAGTTCGACCCGGGCTTCTTCGGCATCAGCCCCCGCGAGGCCCTGGCGATGGACCCCCACCAGCGGCTGCTGCTGGAGATCTCCTGGGAGGCGTTCGAGCACGCCGGCATCGACCCGCAGCGGCTGCGCGGCAGCCGGACCGGCGTCTTCGCGGGGGTGATGTACCACGACTACGCGTCGCGGGTGCTGGACCTGCCCGACGGCGTCGAGGGCTACATCGGCACCGGCAACTCCGGCAGCGTGGTGTCCGGACGGGTGGCGTACACCTTCGGGCTCGAGGGCCCGGCGGTCACGGTGGACACGGCGTGCTCGTCGTCGCTGGTCGCCGTGCACCTCGCGACGCAGGCGCTGCGCCAGCGCGACTGCGACTTCGCGCTCGCCGGCGGCGTGACGGTGATGTCCACCCCGGGCACCTTCGCCGACTTCTCCCGCCAGCGGGGCCTGGCCTCGGACGGCCGGTGCAAGTCGTTCGCCGCCGCCGCCGACGGCACCGGCTGGTCCGAGGGCGTCGGCGTGCTGCTGTTGCAGCGGCTCTCCGACGCCCGCCGTGACGGCCGGCGCATCCTCGCCGTGGTCCGGGGCAGCGCCGTCAACCAGGACGGCGCCAGCAGCGGGCTCACCGCCCCCAACGGCCCGTCGCAGGAGCGGGTGATCCGGCAGGCCCTCGCGAACGCCCGGCTGTCCCCGGCCGACGTCGACGTGGTCGAGGCGCACGGCACCGGCACCACCCTCGGCGACCCGATCGAGGCGCAGGCGCTGCTGGCCACGTACGGGCAGGACCGGGGCGAGGGTGGACCGCTCTGGCTGGGTTCGGTCAAGTCGAACCTGGGCCACACCCAGGCCGCCGCGGGCGCCGCCGGACTGATCAAGATGATCGAGGCGATCCGGCACCGGACCATGCCCGCCACCCTGCACGTCGACGAGCCGTCCCCGCACATCGACTGGTCCGCCGGGCAGGTGTCGCTGCTGACCGAGGCACGCCCGTGGTCGGCCACCGACCGGCCGCGCCGGGCCGCCGTGTCGTCGTTCGGCATCAGCGGTACGAACGCGCACGTCATCCTGGAGGAGGCGCCCGTCGACGACGCCCCGTCCACGGACGAGGCCCCGTCCGCCGCCGACGCGCCGGTGGCGCTCCCGCTCGCCCCGGTGTTCCTCTCCGCCCGTACGCCCGAGGCGCTCGCCGGGCAGGCCGGCCGCTGGGCCGACCACCTCGCCCGCGTCGACTCCCCGCGCCCGGTCGACGTCGCGGCCTCCTCGGTCAACCGCGCGGGGCTCGAACACCGCGCGGTCGTCCTGGCCGGCGACGCGGACGACCTGCTCGCCGGGCTGCGGGCCCTCGCCGCCGGCGAGCCGACCGGCACCGTCACCACCGGCGCGTCGGCCCCGCGCGGCCGGGTGGCCTTCCTCTTCTCCGGCCAGGGCGCGCAGCGCGCCGGCATGGGTCGCGAGCTGTACGCGGCCTTCCCGGTCTTCGCCGCCGCCCTCGACGAGGCGTGCGGGCACCTCGACCCGCTGCTGCCGCGCCCGCTGCGCGAGGTGCTGTTCGCCGGGGCGGGCACGCCCGACGCGGAACTGCTGGACCAGACGGTCTTCACCCAGGCGGGGCTGTTCGCCGTCGAGGTGGCGCTGTTCCGGCTCGTCGAGTCGTTCGGTGTCGCGCCGGACCTGGTGGCCGGGCACTCCATCGGCGAGATCGCGGCGGCGCACGTCGCGGGCGTGCTCTCCCTGGCCGACGCGTGCGCGCTGGTCGCCGCGCGGGGCAGGCTCATGCAGGCCCTGCCGGCGGGCGGCGGCATGCTCGCCGTGGCGGCCGACGAGGCCGCGGTTGCCGCCTCCCTCGCCGGGCTGACCGGCCGGCTGGACGTGGCCGCCGTGAACGGCCCCGCCGCCGTGGTGGTGGCGGGCGACGTCGAGGCCCTCGACGAGGTGCAGCGGGTGTGGTCCGAGCGGGGCGTGCAGACCCGCCGGCTGCGGGTCAGCCACGCCTTCCACAGCGCCCGGATGGACCCGATGCTGGCCGAGTTCGCGGCCGTCGCCGAGGGGCTGACGTTCCGGCCGCCGACGATCCCGGTGGTGTCGAACCTGACCGGCCGCGTCGCCGACGCCGACCAGCTCTGCGACCCGGGCTACTGGGTGCGCCACGTACGCGGCACCGTGCGCTTCGCCGACGCCGTCGACTGCCTGCGCGCCGAGGAGGTCGACACCTACCTGGAGGTGGGGCCGAACGGCGTCCTGACCGCCATGGCGCAGAACTGCCTCGCCGAGCGCGCGGAGGACGACACCGCGCCCCTGCTGGCCCCGGTGTCGCGCCACGACCGGCCCGAGCCGCAGGCCCTCCTGGAGGCCCTCGCGCTGCTGCACGTGCACGGCGTGACCGTCGGCTGGGCCGACCTGCTCGACCGGGCCGGCGGCCGGCACCTGGACCTGCCGACGTACGCCTTCCAGCACCAGCGCTACTGGCTGGAGCCGGCGGGCCGGTGGACGGACGTCTCCGGGGCCGGCCTCGGGGCGGCCGGGCACCCGCTGCTCGGCGCGGCCGTCTCCGTGGCCGGCGAGGACATGGTGGTGCTGACCGGCCGCCTGTCCACGTCGACGCACGCCTGGCTCGCCGACCACTCCGTCTCCGGCGTGGTGATCGTGCCGGGCGCCGCCCTGGTGGAGTTGGCCGTGCGGGCGGGCGACGAGGTGGGCGCGTCGCGGGTGCGGGAGCTGACCGTGGCCGCGCCGCTGGTGCTGCCGTCGGCGGGTGCGGTGCGGGTGCAGGTGCGCGTCGGCGCGGCCGACGAGGCGGGCACCCGGTCGGTGACCGTGCACTCCCAGCCGGAGGAGGCCGTCGACCCGGAGTGGGTCCGGCACGCGGAGGGTGTGCTGGAGCCGGCGACGGCCGACGAGCCGGGCGTGGGGGAGTGGCCGCCGGCCGGCGCGTCCGAGGTGGACGTGGCGGGCTGGTATCCGGCGCTGGCCGAGCGCGGCCTGGCGTACGGGCCGGTGTTCCGGGGGCTGCGCCGGGTGTGGACGACCGGCGGCGACGAGGTGTTCGCCGAGGTGGCGTTGCCGGACGAGGTGGCGGGCGACGCCGCCGGCTTCGGCGTGCACCCGGCGCTGCTGGACGCCGCCCTGCACCCGATCGGGCTGCTGCCCGGTGCGGAGGGCTCGGGCGGGCCGCGGGTGCCGTTCGCGTTCGAGGGTGTGCAGGTGCACGCCTCGGGCGCGCGGGTGCTGCGGGTGCGGCTGACGCGCGCGGGCTCGGCGGTGCGCCTGGTCGCGTGCGACGAGTCGGGCGCGGCCGTGGTGTCGGTGGACTCCCTGGCACTGCGGGAACTGACCGGGGTGTCGTCGTCCCCGGACGCGTCGTCCCGGTCGCTGTTCGAGGTCGCCTGGCAGGCCCAGGAGGTCACCCCGGCCGGCGAGGTCTCCGGGTGGGCGCTGGTGGGCTCGCCCGCCGCCGCCGACCTGCCGTCGTACGCCGACGTCGATGCGGTGACCGCGACGGCCGCCGGGCCGTCGGGCGTGACGCCGCGCCTGCTGCTGGTGCCGGCGGGCAGCCTGCGCCGATCCGACCACGCCGGGACGGAGACCCGCCCGGTCCACGGCGAGGACGCCGACCTGTTGGCGGACGCCGCCGACAACGTCCCCGACGCGGTACGCGCGGCGACCACGGCCGTGCTGGCGACCGTCCGGTCCTGGCTGGCGGCCGACGCGCTGTCGGAGTCGCGGCTGGTGGTGGTGACCCGGGGCGCGGTGTCGGTGGGTGCCGACGACCGGGTGTCGGACCTGGGCGGTGCGGCGGTGTGGGGTCTGCTGCGTTCGGCGCAGTCGGAGCACCCGGGTCGCATCGTCCTCGCCGACGTCGACGGTGACGTGGATGCCGGGCTGTTGGGTGTGCTGGCCACGGTGGCTGACGAGCCGGTGGCGTTCGGTGGTCAGGTCGCGGTGCGTGCGGGTGGGGTGTTCGTGCCGCGTCTGGTGCGCGCGGTCGCCTCGTCGGCGCAGGCGCCGGTGGTGGGTGACGGTGCGGTGCTGGTGACCGGTGGTACGGGTGCGCTGGGTGCGCTGGTGGCGGAGCACCTGGTGTCGGTGCACGGCGTGCGGTCGCTGGTGCTGGTGTCGCGGCGCGGTCCGGAGGCCGCGGGTGCGGGCGAGCTGTCGGAGCGGCTGTCCGCGCTGGGCGCGTCGGTGCGGATTGCCGCCTGCGACGTGACCGACCGGGACCAGGTCGGCGCTTTGGTTGCCGAGGTCGCCGCCGAGGGTCGGCTGGCGGGTGTCGTGCACACCGCCGGTGTCCTGGACGACGGGATCGTGGAGGGACTGACCGCCGAGCGGCTGGCCGGGGTCCTGGCGCCGAAGGTGTCGGCGGGTTGGTTCCTGCACGAGGCGACGGCGTCGCTGGATCTGGACCTGTTCGTGGTGTTCTCGTCGGTGGCGGGGGTGCTCGGCTCGCCGGGTCAGTCGGCGTACGCGGCGGGTAACGCGTTCCTCGACGGGCTTGCGGTGTACCGGCGGCAGTTGGGTCTGCCGGCGGTCAGTCTCGCGTGGGGCATGTGGGACACCCCCGGCATGGGCGCGTCCCTCGACGAGGCGGACCGGGCGCGATCGACCCGGGGCGGCGTCACCGCGATGAGCGCCGAGACCGGGCTGCGGCTGTTCGACGCCGCCCTGACCGCCGAGCGGCCGGCCCTGGTACCGGCCGTGATCGACCTGGCCGCCCTCCGGGCCGCGGCCGGCGCCGGCCTGGTGCCGCCGATGCTCCGTAACCTGGTCGGTACGACCACGACCCGCCGCCAGGCGGGACAGGGCACCACCTGGGCGACCCGCGTCAGCGGCCTCGCCGCCGACGAGGCGCGGGCCCAGATCGACGTGCTGGTACGCGGCCTCGTCGCGCAGGTGCTCGGGCACGGTGGCGCGGAGGCCGTGCCGGCCGACCGGGCGTTCCGGGAGCTCGGCTTCGACTCGCTGACCGCCGTCGACCTGCGTAACCGCGTCAACGCGGCCACCGGCCTCCGGCTGCCCTCGACGCTGGTGTTCGACTACCCGACGCCCCAGGCGCTCGCCGCCCACGTGCACGCCGAGCTGGCCGGCGCCGCCGGCGGCACCGCCGCTCCAGGCGCGCGGACCACCACCCGGGTCGACGAGCCGCTCGCCATCGTCGGGATGGCCTGCCGCTACCCCGGCGGCGTCGAGACGCCCGACCAGTTTTGGGCGCTGCTGGCCGCCGGCGGCGAGGGCATCGGGGAGTTCCCCACCGACCGGGGCTGGGACCTGGAAAGCCTGTTCGACCCCGACCCCGACCACCCCGGCACGTCGTACACGCGCCACGGCGGTTTCCTCTACGGCGCCGGCGAGTTCGACCCGGGCTTCTTCGGCATCTCGCCGCGCGAAGCCCTGGCGATGGACCCGCAGCAGCGGCTGCTGCTGGAGGCGTCGTGGGAGTCGTTCGAGTCGGCCGGTCTCGATCCGCAGCGGTTGCGGGGCAGCCGGACGGGTGTCTTCGCCGGCGTCATGTACCACGACTACGCGTCGCAGCTCATGGAGCTGGCCGACGAGGTCGAGGGCTACGTCGGCACCGGCAACTCGGGCAGCGTCCTGTCCGGTCGGGTGGCGTACACGTTCGGCCTGGAGGGCCCGGCCGTCACCGTCGACACCGCCTGTTCGTCCAGCCTCGTCGCGCTGCATCTCGCCGCGCAGGCGTTGCGTTCAGGTGAGTGCGATCTGGCGCTGGCCGGCGGCGTGACCGTCATGGCCACGCCCGGCACGTTCATCGAGTTCTCCCGGCAGCGTGGGCTGTCGCAGGACGGCCGCTGCAAGTCGTTCGCCGCCTCGGCCGACGGCACCGGCTGGTCCGAGGGCGTGGGTGTCCTGCTCGTGCAGCGGCTCTCCGACGCCCAGCGGGAAGGCCGGCGCATCCACGCCGTGCTGCGGGGCACGGCCGTGAACCAGGACGGCGCGTCCAACGGGCTGACGGCCCCGAACGGCCCGTCGCAGCAGCGCGTGATCCGGCAGGCCCTGGCGAATGCTCGCCTGACCCCGGCCGACGTGGACGCCGTCGAGGCGCACGGCACGGGCACGACGCTGGGTGACCCGATCGAGGCGCAGGCTCTGCTGGCGACGTACGGGCAGGAGCGTCCGGGGGACCGGCCGTTGTTGTTGGGGTCGGTGAAGTCGAACATCGGGCACACGCAGGCGGCTGCCGGTGTGGCCGGTGTGATCAAGATGGTCATGGCGATGCGGCACGGTCTGGTGCCGGCGACGCTGCACGTGGACGAAGCGTCGCCGCACGTGGACTGGACGGCCGGGGCGGTGGCTCTCGCGACCGAGCCCACGCCGTGGCCGCAGGTGGATCGGCCGCGTCGGGCGGCGGTGTCGTCGTTCGGGATCTCCGGCACGAACGCGCACGTGATCATCGAGCAGCCGCCCGCCGAGCCGGTCGACGCACGCGCCGCCGACCGTCCGCGCGCCGGCGTCGTACCCCTGGTGCTCTCCGCCGTGGACGCCCCGGCGCTGCGCGACCAGGCGGCCCGGCTGGGCGCGCACCTCGCGGCGCACCCGGAGCTGGAACCGGCCGACGTCGCGCACGCCCTGGCGACCACCCGGGCGGCGTTCGGGCACCGCGCCGTCGTCCTCGGCCGCGACACCGTCGGCCTGACGCGGGCCCTGGAGTCGCTCCGCCTCGGCGAGGCCACCCCCGCCACGGTCACCGGCACCGCGCTGCGCGGCGGCGACCCGGTCCTCGTCTTCCCCGGCCACGGCGACCCGTGGCCCGCCACGGCCGTCGAACTGCTGGACCGGTCGCCGGAGTTCGCCGCCGCGATCGCCGCCTGCGAGGCGGCCCTCGCACCCCACGTGGACTGGTCGCTCACCGCCGTGCTGCGCGGCGCCGACGGCGCCCCACCCGCGACGGACCCCCGGGTGACGCACCCCGTCCGGTGGGCCGTGGCGGTCTCGCTGGCCCGCTGGTGGCGCTCGCTGGGCGTCCGGCCCGCCGCCGTGCTCGGGCACGCCCACGGCGAGGTCGCGGCCGCCTGCGTGGCCGGCGCGCTGTCGCTGGAGGACGCGGCGAGGACGATCGCCCTCGGCAGCCGGGCCGACGCCGACCGGGACGCGCTGGCCGGGACCACCCTCGGGCCGGCCGAGGTGCCGCTGTACTCGGCGGCGACCGGCGGACGGGTCGACACCGACGGCCTCGACGCCGCCCGCTGGTACGGGGGGCTGGCCGACGGCGTCGACGTCGACCCGGTCGTGCGCGCCCTGCTCGACGAGGGCCACCAGGTCCTCGTCGAGGCCGCCACCGGGCCCGTGCTCGCCGCCCGGATGGGAGAGACCGCGCAGGCCGCCGACGCCGTCGTGGTGGCCGCCGCCGACACCGACGCCGGCGGTTGGCCCCGGATGCTGACCGTCCTCGCCGGGCTGCACGTGCACGGCGTGCCCGTGGACTGGACGGCCGTCCTGGGCGCCCGCACCGGCCCGCCGGTGGAGCTGCCGACGTACGCCTTCCAGCGCCAGCGGTACTGGCCGCAGGCGCAGGTCACGACCGGCCCCGCCCCCGCCGGCCAGGACGAGGCGGACCGGCACTTCTGGGAGGCCGTGGAACGCGCCGACCCACAGGCGTTGGCCGCCGCCATGCGGATCGACGAGACGGCGGCCCGGTCCCTCGACCCCGCGCTGCCGCTGCTCTCCTCGTGGCGCCGACGCCGCCGCGACGAGTCCACCGTGGACTCGTGGCGCTACCGGGTGAGCTGGAAGCCGGTGACCGTCGCGCCGGAGGCCACCCTGTCCGGCGCCTGGCTGCTGCTGGTGCCGGCGGACGGCGCCGCGCACCCCCTGGTCGACGGCGTCGCCCGGGCCCTCACCGAGGGCGGGGCCGAGGTGGTCCGGATCGACGTGCCGGAGACGGACCGGCAGGCGCTGGCCGAGCGGCTGGCGCGTACCGGCGCCGTCGCCGGCGTGCTCTCCCTGCTCGGCCTGGACGACGTCGCGCACCCGACCCACCCGGTGGTGCCGGCGGGCCTCGCCGGCACGTACGCCCTGGTCCAGGCCCTCGGCGACGCCGGTGTCACCGCCCCCCTGTGGTGCGCCACCACCGGCGCGGTCTCCACCGGCCGGGCCGACCCGCTCGACCGCCCCCGCCAGGCGATGCTCTGGGGCCTCGGCCGGGTGGTCGCCCTCGAACACCCGGACCGCTGGGGCGGCCTCGTCGACCTGCCCACCGAGCTGGACGCCCGGGACCGGGGCCGCCTCGTGGCGGTGCTGGCCGGCGTCGACGCCGAGGACCAGCTGGCGCTGCGCCCCTCCGGGGTGTTCGCCCGGCGACTGGTCCGGGCCCGCGCCGAGCGCACCGCGACAGGGGACTGGCGTCCCGCGAGCGGCGCCGTCCTGGTCACCGGCGGCCTCGGGTCGATCGGGGCCCAGGTGGCGCGCTGGCTGGCCCGCGAGGGCGTCGGCGAGCTGGTGCTGACCGGCCGCCAGGGCCCCGCCACGCCCGGCGCCGACGAACTGGCGGACGAACTGCGGGCCGCCGGCGCCACCGTCACCGTGGCCGCCTGCGACGTCGCCGACCCCGCCGCCGTGCGGGCCCTCGTCGAGCGGCTCGCCGGGCAGGGCACCCGCATCGGGGCCGTGTTCCACACCGCCGGCGTCGCCCACGCCGCACCGGTCGCGGCCACCGACGTGGCCGACCTCGCCGACGCCCTGCGGGCCAAGGTGGCCGGCGCGGTCAACCTCGACGAGGTGTGCGGCGACGAACTGTCGGCGTTCGTGCTCTTCTCCTCCGGCGCGGGCGTCTGGGGCGGCGGGCACCAGGGCGGCTACGCCGCGGCCAACGCCTTCCTCGACGCGCTCGCCGAGGACCGGCGCCGGCGCGGCCGGGCCGCCACCGCCATCGCCTGGGGCGCCTGGGACGGCGGCGGCATGGTCGACGCCGAGGGCGCCGCCGACCAGATGTTCCGCTCGGGCGTCCGGGCCATGCGCCCCGACCTCGCGGTCTCCGTCCTGGCCGAGGCGCTCGACCACGGCGACACCACGCTCACCGTGGCGGACATCGCCTGGGACCGGTTCCTCCAGACCTACACGCTGGCCCGCCCCCGGCCGCTGATCGCCGACGTCCCCGAGGTGGCCCGGCTGCTCGCCGCCGGGCAGCGCGACGGCGACACGCCCGACGCGGCCTCGCCGCTGCGCGGCCGGCTGGCCGGACTCGCCGCACCGGAACGGCGCCGCGTCCTGCTCGACCTCGTACGGGTCCACGCGGCGGCGGTGCTGCGCCTGTCCTCGCCGCAGGCGTTGGCGGCGGACCGGTCGTTCCGGGAGATCGGCTTCGACTCGCTCAGCGCCGTCGAGATGCGCAACCGGCTCGCCGAGGCGGTGGGGCTGAACCTGCCGGCGACCCTGGTCTTCGACCGCCCGACGCCCGACGCCCTCGCCGAGCACCTGGCGACCCGGCTCACCGGCGACGACACCCCGGCGGCCGAGCCCGTGCGGGCCGCCACCGCGCTGGACGAGCCGATCGCCATCGTCTCGATGAGCTGCCGCTACCCCGGCGGCGTCGCCGGCCCCGAGGACCTGTGGCGACTCGTCGCCGAGGGGCGCGACGGCATCGCGGAGTTCCCGGCCGACCGGGGCTGGGACCTGGCGGCGATCTACGACCCCGATCCCGACCGTCCCGGCACCTCGTACGTGCGGGAGGGCGGCTTCCTCACCGACGCCGCCGGCTTCGACGCCGCCCTGTTCGGCATCTCCCCGCGCGAGGCGATGGTGATGGACCCGCAGCAGCGGGTGCTGCTGGAGAGCGCCTGGGAGCTGTTCGAGCGGTCCGGCACCGCGCCGGCCGACATGCGGGAGACCAACACCGGCGTCTTCGTCGGCACCAACGGCCAGGACTACGCGACGCTGCTGATGGCCGCCCGGGTCGAGACCGAGGGCTACCAGGCCACCGGCAACGTCGCCGCCGTCATCAGCGGTCGGCTGGCGTACCACTTCGGGTTGCAGGGCCCGGCTGTCAGCGTCGACACCGCCTGCTCGTCGTCGCTGGTGGCGCTGCACCTGGCCTGCCAGTCCCTGCGGCAGGGCGAGTGCGATGTCGCCGTCGCCGGCGGCGTGACGGTGATGGCCACCCCCGGGCCGTTCCTGGAGTTCGCCCGGCAGCGGGGGCTGGCCCTCGACGGCCGGTGCAAGTCGTTCGCCGGGGCCGCCGACGGCACCGGCTGGGGCGAGGGCGTCGGCCTGGTGATGTTGCAGCGGCTCTCCGACGCCCAGCGCGACGGTAGGCGGATCCTCGCCGTCGTGCGCGGCTCGGCGATGAACCAGGACGGCGCCAGCAACGGGCTGACCGCCCCCAACGGGCCGGCCCAGGAGCGGGTGATCAGCCAGGCGCTGGCCAACGCGCGGCTGACCGCCGCCGACGTGGACGCCGTCGACGGGCACGGCACCGGCACCCGCCTCGGCGACCCCATCGAGGCGCAGGCGCTGCTGGCCACGTACGGGCGGGACCGGCCCGCCGACCGGCCGCTGCTGCTCGGCTCGGTCAAGTCGAACATCGGCCACACCCAGGCCGCCGCCGGCGTCTCCGGCGTGATCAAGATGGTGATGGCGCTCCAGCACGACCTGCTGCCGCCCACCCTGCACGTGGACGAGCCCTCGCCGCACGTGGACTGGTCGGCGGGCGCGGTCGCGCTGCTGACCGAGGCGCGGCCGTGGCCGGAGGCGGACCGGCCGCGCCGGGCCGGCGTGTCGTCGTTCGGGGTCAGCGGCACCAACGTGCACGTCATCCTCGAACAGGCGCCCGCCGCCGCGCCGGCCGACACCGGGACGCCCCGGCCGGCCGACGGACCGCCGGTGCTGCCCTGGGTCGTCTCGGCCGACACCGCCGGCAGCCTGCGGGCCCAGGCGGCCCGACTGGCCGACTGGCTGCCGGGCACCGCGACGCCCGCCGCCGACGTGGCCCGGGGACTGGCCACCGGACGCTCCCCGCTGCGGCACCGCGCGGTGCTGCTCGCCGCGGACGCCGACGCGGCCCTCGCCGGCCTGCGGGCACTCGCCGCCGGCGAGGAGCACCCGGGACTCACCCGGGGCGTCGCCGAGCCCGGCGGCGCGCTGGCGGCGCTCTTCTCCGGCCAGGGCGCCCAGCACGCCGGGATGGGCCGTCGCCTGTACGAGACGTTCCCGGTCTTCGCCGCGACGGTCGACGAGGCGTGCCAGCACCTGGACGCGTACCTGCCGCGGCCGCTGCGCACCGTGCTCTTCGCCGAGCCCGGCACCGCCGAGGCCGACCTGCTCGACCAGACGGCCTTCACCCAGGCCGGGCTCTTCGCCGTCGAGGTGGCGCTGTTCCGGCTGCTCGAACACTGGGGGATCCGGCCCGACTTCGTGGCCGGGCACTCCGTCGGGGAGATCAGCGCGGCCCACGTGGCCGGGGTGCTCGACCTGCCCGACGCCTGCGCGCTCGTCGGCAACCGGGGCCGGCTGATGCAGGCCCTGCCCGCCGGCGGCGGGATGCTCGCCGTCGCCGCGCCCGAGGTCGACGTGCTGCGGGCGCTGGACGGCACGTCGGGCCAGGTCGCCGTCGCCGCCGTGAACGGGCCGGCCGCCGTCGTCGTCGCCGGGGCGCAGGACGCGCTGACCGCTCTGGCCGACCACTTCGCCGGCCTCGGCGTGCGTACGAAGCGGCTGCGGGTCAGCCACGCCTTCCACAGCCCGCTGATGGAGCCGATGCTCGCCGACTTCGCGGCCGTGGCGGCGAGTCTGTCGTACGCCCCGCCGACGGTGCCGCTGGTGTCGAACCTGACCGGCGCGGTCATCGACGCCGAGCAGCTCTGCACCCCCGACTACTGGGTCCGGCACGTCCGCGAGGCGGTCCGCTTCGCCGACACCGTCACCCACCTGCACGCCCACGGGGTGACCCGGTTCCTGGAGATCGGGCCGGACACCGTGCTGACCGCCCTGACCGCCGACGCGCTGCCGGCGGACGCCCCGGTCGTGGTGACCGGCGTGCAGCGGCCCGGCCAGGACGAGGTGGCCACCCTGCTCGGCGCGGTGGCCCGACTGCACTGCCACGGCGTGGCCGTCCGCTGGTCGCGGCTGCTGCCCGGCGCCGGTCCCGTGGACCTGCCCACGTACGCGTTCGACCACCAGCGGTTCTGGCCGACCCTCGACACGGCACCGGCGCACGCCTCCGCCGCCGCGCACGACGACGTCGACTCGGCGTTCTGGCGGGCCGTGGCGTCGGGCGACGGCGACGCGCTCGCCGGGCGGCTCGGCCTCGACGCGGACCGGCCGCTGCGCGAACTGCTGCCGGACCTGGACCGGTGGAGGCGCCAGCAGCAGGAGGACACCCTCGCCGGCGGCTGGCGCTACCGGGTCACCTGGCGTCCGCAGGCCCTCGCCCCGGGTGCCGTCGACGGCACGTGGACCCTGGTCCACAGCGGCACGGACCAGCCGGTCGTCGACCGGCTCGCCGAGCTCGTCACCGCCCGGGGCGGCACCGTGCGGCAGCTCGCCGTCGACCCGGCCACGACCGACCGCACGGCGCTCGCCGCGCAGCTGGCCGGTGCCGCGCCGACCCGGATCGTGTCGCTGCTCGCCCTCGACGAGCGACCGCAGCCCGACCACCCCGCCGTGCCGCTGGGCCTGACCGCGAACCTCGCCCTGGTGCAGGCGGTCACGGACGCCCTGCCCCCGGTGCCGCTGTGGCTGCTCACCCGGCAGGCCGTCGCCACCGCCGACGGCGACCCCGTCGTCCGCCCCGCCCAGGCCACCACCTGGGGCCTCGGCCTGGTGACCGCGCTGGAACACCCCCGGCACTGGGGGGGCCTGCTGGACCTGCCCGAGACCCTGACCCCGGCCGCCGCCGAGCACGTCCTGGCGGCGCTCACCGCCGCCGGGCACGAGGACCAGCTCGCGGTGCGCGACTCCGGCACGTACCTGCGCCGGCTGGCCCGCGCGCCCCGCGCCGAGGCGGCGGCCGACTGGCAGGCGCCGGGCACCGTCCTGGTCACCGGCGGCACCGGCGCGGTCGGCCGGTACGCCGCGGCCTGGTTCGCCCGGCACGGCGCGCGGCGACTGCTGCTGGTCAGCCGACGCGGCGCGGCGGCCCCCGGCGCGGACGAGGCGGTGACGGAACTTGCCGCGCTGGGCGCCGAGGCCCGGGTGCTGGCCTGCGACCTGGCCGACCGGGACGCGGTCGCCGAGCTGGTCCGTGGCCTGCGCACCGACGGCGAGACCGTGCACGCGGTGGTGCACGCCGCCGGCGTGGGCCGGCTCAACCCGGTCGCCGCGGTCACCGGGGCGGAACTCGCCGACGTCGTCTCCGGCAAGATCGCCGGCGCCCGGCACCTGGACGAGTTCCTCGACCCGGAGCCGCTCGACCTGGTCGTGCACTTCTCCTCCATCGCCGCCGTCTGGGGCGTCGGCGACCACGGCGCGTACGCCGCCGGCAACGCCTTCCTGGACGCCTGGGCGCAGTCCCGGCCGGCCGGGGGTCCCCGGCACCTCTCGGTGAACTGGGGGCCGTGGGCCGGCGGCGGCATGGTGACCGACGCGCACGCGGCGGCCATGAGCCGGCGCGGGGTGTCCCTGCTGGACCGGGAACCGGCGATGGCCGCCCTGCGCGCCGGCCTCGACGGCGACGACACCGCCCTCACCGTCGCCGACATCGACTGGGACCGCTTCGCGCCGGTGTTCGCCTCCGCCCGGCCCCGGCCGCTGATCAGCGAGATCGCCGAGGTGGCCGCCCAGGCCGCGGCGGCGCGGGCCGACGCCGAGGACGGCGACCAGGTCGCCGGCGAGCTGCGCAAGCGGCTCGGCGAGCTGTCGCAGGCCGAACAGGCGCGGCTGCTGGTGGACCTCATCCGCACCGCCGCCGGCGAGGTCATCGGCCACGACAGCCCGTACGCCGTCGAGGCCGGCCGGCCCTTCCGGGACCTCGGCTTCGACTCGCTCACCGCCGTGGAGCTGCGGGGCCGGCTGGCCCGCTCGACCGGGCTGAGCCTGCCCAGCTCGGTGGTGTTCGACTACCCGACGCCGCAGGCGCTGGCCGAGCACCTGCGGGCCGAACTGCTCAGCGAGGCCTCGGTGGAGGCCCTGCCGACGCTGGCGGAGCTGGACCAGTTGGAGAGCGCCCTCGCGCTGCGCGACCCGGACGACATCGGCCGGGTGCGGATCACGATGCGGCTGCACAGCCTGCTCGAACGGCTCGGCACCGCCGAGGAACGCCGGGAGGAGACCGCCGAGGTCGCCGACCGGCTGCGGGTGGCCAGCAACCAGGAGCTGTTCGACCTCATCGACCAGGACCTCGGGCTCTCCTGAGCCGCCCGGGGACCTGTGGTGTCACGAGAAAGCGAGATGTCATGGCGGACGAAGAGCGGCTGCGCGAATACCTGACGCGGGTCGTCGCCGAACTTCAGCAGACCCGCCAACGGCTGCGCGAGGTCACCGCCGAGGAGTCCGAGCCGGTGGCGATCGTGGCGATGAGCTGCCGCTACCCGGGCGGCATCAGCTCGCCTGAACAGCTGTGGGAGTTCGTCTCGTCCGGCGGGGACGCCATCGGCGACTTCCCCACCGACCGGGGCTGGGACCTGGAGCGGCTCTACCACGCCGACCCGGACAACGCCGGCACCTCGTACACCACCTCCGGCGGGTTCCTGCACGACGCGGGGCGCTTCGACGCCGCCCTGTTCGGCATCTCGCCGCGCGAGGCGGTCGCCATGGACCCGCAGCAGCGGCTGCTGCTGGAGACCACCTGGGAGCTGTTCGAGCGGGCCGGCATCGCCCCGCTGTCGCTGCGCGGCAGCCGCTCCGGCGTCTTCGTCGGCACCTCCGGGCAGGACTACGCCGCCGTGCTGCACCGGGCCCCCGGCGTCGAGGGCTACGTGCTGACCGGCACCGCCGCCAGCGTGGTCTCCGGCCGGCTGGCGTACACGTTCGGCCTCGAAGGCCCGTCGGTCACCGTGGACACCGCCTGCTCGTCGGCGTCGGTCGCCATCCACCTCGCCTGCCAGGCGCTGCGCCAACGCGAGTGCGGCCTCGCCCTGGCCGGCGGCGCGACCGTGCTGGCCACCCCCGGCCCGTTCGTCGAGTTCTCCCGGCAGCGCGGCCTCGCCGCCGACGGCCGGTGCAAGTCCTTCGCCGCGTCCGCCGACGGCACCGGCTGGTCCGAGGGCGTCGGCATGCTGCTGCTGGAACGGCTCAGCGACGCCCGCCGCAACGGCCACCCGGTGCTCGGCATCATCCGCAGCTCGGCGGTCAACTCCGACGGCGCGTCCAACGGCCTCACCGCCCCCAACGGCCCGTCCCAGCAGCGGGTCATCCGGCAGGCCCTGGCCGGCGCGAAGCTCACCCCCGACCTGGTCGACGTGGTCGAGGCGCACGGCACCGGCACCACCCTCGGCGACCCGATCGAGGCCCAGGCCCTGCTCGCCACGTACGGCCGGGAGCGCGGCGACGCCGCGCCGCTGCTGCTCGGCTCCATCAAGTCCAACATCGGCCACACCCAGGCCGCCGCCGGCATCGCCGGAGTCATCAAGATGGTGGAGGCGATGCGGCACGGCGTCGTGCCGGCCACCCTGCACGTCGACGAGCCCACCCCGCACGTGGACTGGGCCACCGGCGCGGTCACCCTGGTCACCGAGGCCACGCCGTGGCCGGCCGTGGACCGGCCGCGCCGCGCCGCCGTCTCCTCCTTCGGCATGAGCGGCACCAACACCCACCTCATCCTCGAACAGCCCGAGCCGGCCCGCGCCGAGGCCGACCAGCCGGAGCCGCCCGCGCCCGCGCCGGTGCTGCTCACCGGCCGCACCCGCGCCGCGCTGCGCCACCAGGCCGAGCGCTGGTCGCGGTACGTCGCCGACGACCCGGACGTGCGCCCGGCCGACGTCGCCTGGACCTCGGTGGTCTCCCGCTCGCCCCTGGAACACCGGGCGGTCGTCCTCGCCGACGACCGCGAGGGCCTGCTCGCCGCCCTGCACGCCCTCGCCGACGACCGGCCCGCCCCCGGCCTGGTCACCGGTGCCGCCGCCGAACGCGGCGGGGTCGCGTTCCTCTTCTCCGGCCAGGGCGCGCAGCGCGCCGGCGCCGGCCGGGAGCTGTACGGGACGTACCCTGTGTTCGCCGAGGCCCTCGACGAGGTCTGCGCCCACCTCGACCACCGGCTGCCCCGGCCGCTGAAGCCGCTGCTGCACGCCGAACCCGGCACCGACGAGGCGGCGCTGCTCGACCAGACCGTCTTCACCCAGGCCGCGCTCTTCGCCGTGGAGGTGGCGCTGCACCGGCTGCTCGGCTCCTGGGGGCTGGCCCCGGACATGGTCGCCGGGCACTCCGTCGGCGAGCTGACCGCCGCCCACGTCGCCGGCGTGCTCACCCTCGACGACGCCTGCGCCCTCGTCGCCGCCCGGGGCCGGCTCATGCAGGCCCTGCCCGCCGGCGGCGCGATGCTCGCCGTCGCCGCCGACGAGGCCCGGGTCGCCGAGTCGATCGCCGCGCTGACCGACCGGGTCGCCGTCGCGGCCGTCAACGCCCCCGGCGCCGTCGTCGTCTCCGGCGACGGCGCGGCCATCGACGAGCTGGCCGACCTCTGGACCGGCCGGGGGGTGAAGGTGCGGCGGCTGCGGGTCAGCCACGCCTTCCACAGCCCGCTGATGGAGCCGATGCTCGCCGAGTTCGCCGCCGTCGCCGCCGGCCTCGACCTGCGCGCCCCCACCCTGCCGGTGGTGTCCAACCTGACCGGCGAGCTGGCCGACCCGGCGCAGCTCACCGACCCGAACTACTGGGTGCGCCACGTCCGGGAGGCGGTCCGCTTCGCCGACGGCGTACGCACCCTGCGCGCCCACGGCGTCGGCACCTTCGTGGAGGTCGGCCCCGACGCCGTCCTCACCGCCGGCATCCAGGAGACCCTCGCCGAGGCCGGCGACGCCGCCCCCGCCGTGGTGGTGCCGGTGCTGCGGCGGGACCGCCCGGACCGTCGCGCCCTGCTCGCCGCCCTCGCCCAGCTCCACGTCGCCGGCACCCCGGTGCGCTGGGCGGACCTCCTCGCCGACCGGCCCGGCCGGCTCGTCGGCCTGCCCACCTACCCGTTCGAGCGGCAGCACTACTGGGTGCCGGCCGAGGCGTCCGCCGACGACACCACGACGGGCGGGGCCGGCGCGCTCGACCGGCGGTTCTGGGCGGCCGTCGAACGCGCCGACCTCGACGCGCTGCGCGACACCCTCGCCGTCACCGACACCGCCGCCGCCGAGTCGCTGCGTACCCTGTTGCCCGTCCTCGCCGACTGGCGGCGGCAGCGGCAGGAACACTCGGTGCTCGACGGCTGGCGGTACCGGGCCGACTGGCAGGTGACCGGAGAACCCGCCCCCGCCCGGCTGGCCGGCACCTGGCTGCTGGCGCTGCCCGCCGGCGGCGCCGACGACCCGGCAGTGCAGACCGTCCGGGCCGCGCTGACCGGCGCCGGTGCCGACGTGCTGCCGCTGACCGTGGAGCCGGACGCCGACCGGGCCGGCCTCGCGGCGTCCCTCGCCGGCACCGACCCCGCCGGCGTCGTCTCCCTGCTCGCCGCCGAGCCGCCCGCCGCCGACAGCACCGTCCTGCCCGGCCTGGCCGCCACCCTCGCGCTCGTGCAGGCGCTCGGCGACGCCGGCCTGGCCGCGCCGCTGTGGCTGGTCACCCGGGGCGCGGTCGCCGCCGCCTCGTACGACCGGCTCACCGACCCGGCGCAGGCCGCCATCTGGGGCCTCGGCCGGGTGGTCGGCGTCGAGGCCCCGCACCGCTGGGGCGGCCTGGTCGACCTGCCGCCGGAGCCCGACGACCGGGCCGCCACCCGGCTCGCCGCGATCCTCACGGGATCGACCGGCGAGGACCAGCTCGCGGTACGCGGCCCCGGCGTCTTCGCCCGCCGCCTCGTGCGCGCCGCCCTCGGCGACCGCCCGCCGGCGCGCCGGTTCACGCCCACCGGCACCGCCCTGATCACCGGCGGCACCGGCGGACTCGGCGCCCGCGCCGCCCGCTGGCTCGCCGCCGCCGGAGCCGAGCACGTCGTGCTGGTCAGCCGGCGCGGACCCGACGCCCCCGGCGCCGCCGAGCTGGAGGCCGAGCTGACCGGCCTCGGGGCCCGGGTCACCGTCGCCGCCTGCGACATCGCCGACCGGGCCGCCCTCGCCGACCTGCTCGACCGGGTCGAGGCCGACGGCCCGCCCGTGCGCACCGTCCTGCACGCCGCTGGCATCGCGCAGGCCACCCCGCTGGCGGAGGTCACCCCCGCCGAGCTGGCCGAGGTGACCGTCGGCAAGACCGCCGGCGCCGCCCACCTCGCCGACCTCCTCGCCGACCGGGAACTGGACGCCTTCGTCGTCTACTCGTCCATCGCCGCCACCTGGGGTAGCGGCGGGCAGGCCGGGTACGCGGCCGGCAACGCCTACCTCGACGCGCTGGTGCAGCGGCGGCGGGCCGAGGGCCGGGCCGGCACCGCCATCGCCTGGGGACCGTGGTCCGACGGCGGCATGCACGCGGCGGACGCCGAGCGCAACCTGCGCCGCCGGGGCCTGCCCGCCATGGACCCGACCGTCGCCATGGGCGCGTTGCAGCAGGCCCTCGACCACGACGACGTCACCGTGACGGTGGCCGACGTGGACTGGGCCCGGTTCGCCCCCGCGTACGCCTCCGCCCGCCGCCGGCCACTGCTGGAGGGCGTACCGGAGGCGCGGGCCGCCCTCGACGGCGGCGTCGCGGTCGACGACGGCGACGAGGGCCCGGCGGCGACCCTGCGCCGGCGGCTCGCCGGGCTGGCCCCGGCCCGCCGCGAGGAGGCCGTCGCCGACCTGGTCCGGGAACTCGCCGCCGACGTGCTCGGCCACGACGGCGGGGCCGCGGCCATCCCGGCGACCACCGCGTTCCGGGACCTCGGCTTCGACTCGCTGACCGCGGTGGAGCTGCGCAACCGGCTCGTCGCCGCCACCGGGCAGGCGCTGCCCACCACCCTGGTCTTCGACCACCCGACCCCGGTCGTGCTGGCCCGGCTCCTGCTCACCGGCCTCTTCGGCGCCGACGCCGACGCCGGGCCGGCCCCCGTCGCCGCCCCGGCCGCCGTCGACGACGACGAACCGGTGGCCATCGTCGCCATGGCCTGCCGCTACCCCGGGGGCGTCGACGACCCCGAGCGGCTGTGGCGCCTCGTCGCGGACGGCGTGGACGCCATCGGCGACTTCCCGACCGACCGGGGCTGGGACCTCGACCGGCTCTACGACCCCGACCCGGCCAACCCCGGCACCACCTACACCGACAAGGGCGGCTTCCTCGACGGTGCGGCGGAGTTCGATCCGGGCTTCTTCGGGATCTCGCCGCGCGAGGCGGCGGCGATGGACCCGCAGCAGCGGTTGCTGCTGGAGGTCTCGTGGGAGGCGGTCGAGCGGGCAGGGGTTGAGCCTGGGGTCCTACGGGGTTCGCGAACAGGGGTGTTCGTGGGCACGAATGGTCAGGACTATGGGGCCCTGCTCATGGCTGCGGGGGAGCAGGCCGAAGGGTTCGGGGCCACAGGCAACGCCGCGAGTGTGGTGTCGGGTCGGGTGGCGTACGCGTTGGGGTTGGAGGGGCCGGCGGTGTCGGTGGACACGGCGTGTTCGTCGTCGTTGGTGGCGTTGCACCTGGCGGTGCAGTCGCTGCGGCGCGGCGAGTGCGACCTCGCCCTCGCCGGCGGCGTCACGGTCATGGCCACCCCCGGCACCTTCTTCGAGTTCTCGCGGCAGCGTGGGCTGGCCGCCGACGGCCGGTGCAAGGCGTTCGCGGCGGCTGCGGACGGCACGGGCTGGGGCGAGGGCGTGGGCATGCTGCTGGTCGAGCGGCTGTCGGACGCCCGGCGCAACGGCCACGAGGTGCTGGCGATCGTGCGGGGCAGCGCCGTCAACCAGGACGGTGCCTCCAACGGGTTGACGGCGCCGAACGGCCCGTCGCAGCAGCGGGTGATCCGCCAGGCCCTCGCGGGTGCCGGGCTGGGCACCGCCGACGTGGACGTGGTCGAGGCGCACGGCACCGGCACGACGCTTGGCGACCCGATCGAGGCGCAGGCGCTGCTGGCCACGTACGGGCAGGGCCGCGAGGGGCACGAGCCGCTGCTGCTCGGCTCGGTCAAGTCGAACCTCGGGCACACCCAGGCCGCCTCGGGCGTGGCGGGTGTGATCAAGATGGTGCTGGCGATGCGGGAGGGCGTGGTCCCCGCGACGCTGCACGTGGACGAGCCGTCCCCGCACATCGACTGGTCCGCCGGGGCCGTCGAGTTGGCGATCGAGTCGCGGCCGTGGCCGGCGGTGGACCGGGCGCGTCGGGCGGCGGTGTCGTCGTTCGGCATGTCCGGCACCAACGCCCACGTGATCATCGAGCAGGCCGACGAGCCGCAGGCCGTCGCCCCCGCCGTGGCCGGCCCCGGACTGGTGGCGTCGGGCGTCGTGGTGTGGCCGGTGTCGGCGCGGTCGAAGGCCGCCCTGGCGGGCCAGGCGGCCCGGCTGGCACAGTACGTGCGCGAGCGCGCCGAGGTCGATCCGGCGGCGGTGGGCTGGTCCCTGGCGACGACCCGGTCGGTGTTCGACCAGCGGGCAGCCGTGGTCGGTGCCACCTCCGCGGAGCTGCTGGCGGGGCTGGACGCCCTCGCGTCCGGGACGCCGGCCGGCACCGTCGTCACGGCGACGGCGTCCGGCCACGGTGCGGGCCCGGTGTTCGTGTTCCCGGGTCAGGGTGCGCAGTCGGCGCGGATGGCGGCCGGTCTCGTCGGTCGTACGCCGGTGTTCGACGCGCGGCTTGCGGAGTGCCAGCGGGCCCTCGCCCCGTATCTGGACGTGGACCTCGTGTCGGTGTTGACCGGCGACGACGAGTCGTGGTTGGCGCGGGTCGAGGTCGTGCAGCCGGTGCTGTGGGCCGTCGGCATGGCCCTGGCAGCGGTGTGGCAGCACGCCGGGGTGACCCCGGCCGCGGTGGTCGGCCACTCGCAGGGCGAGATCGGTGCGGCGTGCGTGGCCGGGATCCTGTCCCTGGAGGACGCGGCGAAGGCCGTGGCGTTGCGGTCGCGGGCGCTGACGGTGCTGCGGGGCACCGGCACGATGGCGTCGGTCGATCTCTCCGCTGAGGCGGTCGCCGAGCGGCTCGGGGAGTTCCCCGGCGTGGGTGTGGCGGCGGTGAACGGCCCGTCCACGGTGGTGGTGTCGGGTCCGCCGCAGCCGGTTGCCGACCTGGTCGAGGCGTGCCAGGCCGACGGGGTGCGGGCCCGGTTGATCCCCGTGGACTACGCGTCGCACTCGGCCGCCGTGCAGGACGTCGCCGAGCAGTTGCGTGCCGACCTGGCCGACGTGACCCCGCGACAGGGCCACACCCGACTCGTCTCCACGCTGACGGGGGACTGGGTGGACCCGGCGTCGATGACAGCCGGCTACTGGTACGACAACCTGCGGCAGACCGTGCAGTTCGACGCGGCCGTGCGCGTCGCGGTCGCCGGCGGGCACACCACGTTCGTGGAGATCTCCCCGCATCCGGTGTTGACGATGCCGGTGACGGCGATCCTGGACGACGCGGGCGCGAGCGGGCACACGCTGGGCAGCCTGCGTCGGGGGGACGACGACGCGACGCGGCTGCTGACCAACCTCGCCACCGCCCACACGATCGGCCTGCCCGTCGACCTGACGGCCGTGCTGGCCCGCACCGACGCCGTCGCGCTGCCCACGTACGCCTTCGCGCACGGACGCTTCTGGCTGGACGCCCCCGCGCACCGGGTGCGCGACGTCGGCTCCGCCGGCCTCCAGGACACCGACCACCCGCTGCTCAGCGCGGCCGTACCCGTCGCCGACGACCAGACGGTGGTGCTGACCGGGCGGCTGTCGGTGCGTACCCACCCGTGGCTCGCCGACCACGCCGTCGGCGGGGCGGTGATCGTCCCCGGCACGGGGCTGGTCGACATGGTGGTCCGGGCCGGCGACGAGGTCGACGCCGGCCAGGTCGGCGACCTGACGCTGATCAACCCGCTGGTGCTCCCGCCGGCCGGCGCGGTCCAGGTGCAGGTACGCGTGGGCCCGCCCGGCGACGCCGGCGAGCGGAGCGTCACCGTGCACTCCCGCCCCGAGGAGGACGCCGACGCCGAGTGGACCCGGCACGCCGAGGGCCTGCTGCTGCCGCACCTGCCCGCCCCGACCGCCGTACCGGGGCAGTGGCCGCCGGCCGACGCCGTCGAGGTCGACGCCGACCTGGACGCCTGGTACGCGCAGATGGCCGAGGGCGGCCTCGGCTACGGCCCCGCCTTCCGTGGCCTGCGCCGGGTGTGGCGCGGCGACGGCGAGGTCTACGCCGAGGTGGCCCTGCCCGAGGAGGCGACCGCCGACGCGTCCCGCTTCGGTCTGCACCCGGCCCTGTTCGACGCGGCCCTCCAGGCCAGCGGGATCACCGCCCTGCTCGGCGACGCGGCGGACACCTCCGGGGCGGGCTGGATGCCGTTCGCCTTCCGCTCGGTCGCCCTGCACGCCCACGGCGCCACCCGGCTGCGGGCGCGGCTGCGGTCGCTCGGCCCGGACACCGTCGCGGTCACCCTCGCCGACACCGCCGGCCAGCCGGTGGCCACCGTCGAGTCGCTGACGTTCCGCCCGGTCGCCGCGGGCCGGGCCGACGAGGCCGCCGCCCTGCGCCGCACGTCGGTGTTCCACCTGGACTGGACGCCGCTGCCGGGCACCGACGCGGCGGCCGGGGAGGCCCGCTGGGCGCTGCTCGGCGACGACACCCTCGGCCTCGCCGGGGCGCTCGCCGCCGCCGGGCACCCGGTGCGGGCGCACGCCGACCTGGCAACGCTGGTCGCGGCGGTCGAGGAGTCCGGGGACGTACCCGATGTGGTGCTGGACCTGCGCTCCGGCGCGGAGACGGACCCGCAGCGGGCCGGCGCGGCCGCCCACGACGCGGCCCGCGACGCGCTCGCGCTGGTGCAGCAGTGGTTGGGCGAGCCCCGGCTGGAGCGGTCCCGGCTGGTGCTGCACACCCGGGGCGCGGTCGGCGCGGCCCCGGGCGAGGCCCCGCGCGACCTGGCCCGGGCGAGCCTGTGGGGGCTGGTGCGCTCCGCGCAGTCCGAGCACCCCGGCCGGTTCACGCTGCTCGACACCGACGACGCCGCCGCCTCCCTGGCGGCCGTCCCGGCGGCCGTCGCCTCCGGCGAGCCGCAGCTCGCGCTGCGCGACGGCGTGTCGCTGGTGCCCCGGCTGGCCCGGGCCCGCGACGCCGGGGTGCTGCCGCTGCCCGCCGACGAGGTGCCGTGGCGCCTCGACGTCACCGAGAAGGGCACGCTGGAGAACCTGGCCCTGCTGCCCGCCCCCGAGGTTTCCGGGGAGCTGCCGGCGGGCCACGTCCTGGTGGGGATGCGCGCCTCCGGGCTGAACTTCCGCGACGTGGTGCTGGCCCTCGGCATGGTCCCCGACCAGGAGGTGCTGGGCAACGAGGGCGCCGGTGTGGTGCTCGGCGTGGGGCCGGGGGTCACCGACCTCGCCCCCGGCGACCGGGTGATGGGCATCTTCTCCGGCTCGTTCTCCTCGGCGGCGGTCACCGACCGCCGGCTGCTCACCCGCATCCCCGACGGCTGGTCCTACACCGACGCCGCCGCCGTGCCCGTGGTCTTCCTGACCGCCTGGTACGGCCTGGTGGAGCTGGCCCGGCTGCGCGCCGGGGAGTCCGTGCTCGTCCACGCGGCGGCCGGCGGCGTCGGCATGGCCGCCGTGCAGATCGCCCGCCACCTCGGCGCGGAGGTCTACGGCACGGCCAGCCCCGGCAAGTGGCCGGCGCTGCGCGCCACCGGCTTCGACGACGCGCACCTCGCCTCCTCCCGTAGCCTCGACTTCGCCGACGAGTTCGCCCACCGCACCGGCGGGCGGGGCGTCGACGTGGTGCTCAACGCGCTCAGCGGCGAGTACGTCGACGCGTCGCTGCGGCTGCTCGCCGACGGCGGCCGGTTCGTCGAGATGGGCAAGACCGACAAGCGGGACCCGCAGCGGGTCGCCGCCGACCACCCGGGGGTCAGCTACCAGGTCTTCGACCTCATCGAGGCCGGCCCGGCGAAGATCGGCGCGATGCTGGCCGAGCTGATGGCGCTCTTCGCCGCCGGTGCGCTGCGGCCCCTGCCCCGGCGCACCTGGGACGTCCGGCGCGCCCCCGAGGCGTTCCGCTTCCTCAGCCAGGCCCGGCACGTCGGCAAGCTCGCCCTGAGCGTCCCGCAGGCGCCGCGGCTCGACGGCACGGTCCTGGTCTCCGGGGCGACCGGCACCCTCGGCGCGCTGCTCTGCCGGCACCTGGTCACCGCGCACGACGCCCGGCAGCTGCTGCTGGTCAGCCGACGCGGCCCGGACGCCGAGGGCGCCGACGAGCTGCTCGCCGACCTCAAGGCGCTCGGCGCGGACGTGTCGATCGTCGCCGCCGACCTGGCCGACCCGGACGCCGTGGCGGACGTGCTCTCCATGGTGGACCGGCGGCACCCGCTGCGCGCCGTCGTGCACGCCGCCGGCGTCCTCGACGACGCCACCGTCGAGTCGCTCACCCCGGACCGCCTCGACGCGGTGCTGCGGCCCAAGGCCGACGTGGCCTGGAACCTGCACCGGGCGACCCTCGGCCACGAGCTGAGCGCGTTCGTGCTCTTCTCCGCCGCCGCCGGCGTGTTCGGCGGCCCCGGCCAGGGCAACTACGCCGCCGGCAACGCGTTCCTCGACGCCCTCGCCGAGCACCGGCGGGCCCTCGGCCTGCCGGCGGTCGCGCTGGCCTGGGGCCGCTGGGCGCAGGCCAGCGGCATGACCGGGCACCTCGACTCGGCCGACATCCGCCGGCTCGACCGGGGCGGCATGGCGGCGCTCTCCAACGAGGAGGGCCTCGCCCTGTTCGACGCGGCCTGGCGCTCCGAGCGGGCGACGCTGATGCCCGCCAAGATCATCACCGGGGTGGCCGCGCCCGGTGCGCCCGTGCATCCGCTGCTGGCGAACCTGGTGCGCGCCGCCGGCCGCCGGGCCGCGGCCGGCGAGGCCGCCGACGGGCAGGCGTACGCGGAGACGCTGCGCGCCCTGCCCGCCGACAAGCGGGTACGCGCCCTGCGCGACCTGGTGCTGGCGCACGTGGCGGTCGTCCTCGGCCACGGCGACCCGGCCGGCATCGAACCGACCCGGGCGTTCCGGGAACTCGGCTTCGATTCGCTCACCGCCGTCGAGCTGCGCAACCGGCTCGGCGCGGCCACCGGGCTGCGGCTGCCGGCGACGCTGGTCTTCGACAACCCGACGCCCGAGGCACTCGCCACCCACCTGGCCGGTCAGTTCGCCCCGGCGACCCCGGCGGGCGAGGCGTCGACGGCCGGCCGGGAACTGGACCGGCTGGAGGCGGCGCTCGTCGGGCTCGACCCCACCGACGACGAGTTCCGCAAGATCACCGACCGGCTGCACGGCCTGCTGGGCCGGCTGACCGAACGGCAGGCGGACGCGGACGGTGACGACGACCTGGAGTCGGCCACCGCCGAGAACATCTTCGACCTGATCGACCGCGAGCTGGAGACGTCGTGACCACCAGCCGCAACGACATCAGCCGCAACGACATCGGCATGCCGAGTGAGGTAGGTCCACGGTGAGCAACGAGGACGAGAAGTACGTCGAGTACCTGAAGCGTACGACCTCGGAGCTGCGGCGTACCCGGCGGCGGCTGCGCGAGCTGGAGACCCGGGACTCCGAGCCCATCGCCATCGTCGCGATGAGCTGCCGCTACCCGGGCGGGGTCGACAGTCCCGAGGCGCTGTGGCAGCTCGTGCACGACGGCGGCGACGGGATCGGGCCGTTCCCCGCCGACCGGGGCTGGGACCTGGAGAACCTCTTCCACCCCGACCCCGACCACCCGGGCACCAGCTACGTGCGCGAGGGCGGCTTCGTCTACGCCGCCGCCGACTTCGACGCCGACCTGTTCGGCATCTCGCCCCGCGAGGCCGTCGCCATGGACCCGCAGCAGCGGCTGCTGCTGGAGACCTCCTGGGAGGCGTTCGAGCGGGCCGGGCTGCCACTGCCGGCGGTACGGGGCAGCCGTACCGGCGTCTTCGTCGGGGCGTCCTCGCACGGCTACGACGGCATGATGGCGCAGGCCGAGAACGGCGAGGGGCACCTGCTCACCGGCAACGCCACGAGCGTCATCTCCGGCCGCGTCGCGTACACCCTCGGGCTGGAGGGGCCGGCGGTCACCGTCGACACCGCCTGCTCGTCCTCGCTGGTCGCCGTGCACCTGGCCGCCCAGGCACTGCGCAACGGCGACTGCGAGCTGGCCCTGGCCGGCGGCGTGACGGTGATGCCCACCCCGGCGGTCTTCGTCGGCTTCAGCCGGCAGCGCGGCCTCGCCGCCGACGGCCGGTGCAAGGCGTTCGCCGCCGGCGCGGACGGCACCTCGTGGTCCGAGGGCATCGGCATGCTGCTGCTCACCCGGCTCTCCGACGCGCAGCGGCACGGCTACCCGGTGCTGGCCGTGGTGCGGGGCAGCGCGGTCAACCAGGACGGCGCGTCCAACGGGCTCAGCGCCCCGCACGGCCCGTCCCAGGTCCGCGTGATCCGCCAGGCCCTCGCCAACGCCCGGCTCACGCCCGAGCAGGTGGACGTGGTCGAGGCGCACGGCACCGGCACCCGGCTCGGCGACCCGATCGAGGCGCAGGCCCTGCTCACCACGTACGGGCAGGACCGCGACGAGGCCGCGCCGCTGCTGCTCGGGTCGGTCAAGTCGAACATCGGGCACACCCAGGCCGCCGCCGGTGTCGCCGGTGTCATCAAGATGGTGATGGCGATGCGGCACGGCGTCGTGCCGCCGACCCTGCACGTCGACGAGCCGTCCCCGCACATCGACTGGACCGCCGGGGCGGTCACCCTCGCCACCGCCGCCACGCCGTGGCCGGCCGTGGACCGGCCGCGCCGGGCCGCCGTGTCGTCGTTCGGGGTCTCCGGCACCAACGCGCACACCATCATCGAGCAGGCCCCGGCTCCCGCTGAGGTCGAGGCCGAGACCGAGGCCGAGCCGACCGCGCCGGCGGCCCGCACCGTGGCCCCCGTGCTGCTCTCCGCCCGCTCCGACGCCGCGCTCGCCGCG
Organism: Micromonospora sp. NPDC049060; assembly: GCF_040649055.1. Taxonomy (NCBI): domain Bacteria; kingdom Bacillati; phylum Actinomycetota; class Actinomycetes; order Micromonosporales; family Micromonosporaceae; genus Micromonospora; species Micromonospora sp. NPDC049060. The sequence continues at coordinate 14,488 of NZ_JBEZEV010000032.1, read as the reverse complement.
CAGGCCGGCCGCTGGGCCGCCCGCCTCGCCGCCGACGACACCCTGCGCCCACTCGACGTGGCCTTCTCGTCGGTCACCTCCCGCTCCACCCTGGACCGGCGCGCCGTCGTCTCGGCGACCGGCCGCGACGACCTGCTCGCGGGGCTGCGCGCCCTCGCCGCCGGGGAACCGGCCGGCACCGTCGTGCTCGGCGCCGGGTCGCCGCGCGGCCAGCTCGCGGTGCTCTTCTCCGGCCAGGGCGCGCAGCGCGCCGGCATGGGCCGGGAGCTGTACGCCGAGTTCCCCGTCTTCGCCGCCGCCCTCGACGAGGTGTGCGGGTACCTGGACCGGGCCCTGCCGCGCCCCCTGCGCGAGGTGCTCTTCGCCGCCGAGGGCTCGGCCGACGCCGAACTGCTGGACCGGACGGTGTTCACGCAGGCCGGCCTGTTCGCCGTCGAGGTGGCGCTGTTCCGCCTCGTCGAGTCGTTCGGCATCGCCCCCGACCTGGTCGCCGGCCACTCGATCGGCGAGGTCACGGCCGCGCACGTGGCCGGGGTGCTGTCGCTGGAGCACGCGTGCGCGCTGGTGGCGGCGCGGGGCCGGTTGATGGAGGCGCTGCCCACCGGCGGTGGGATGCTGGCCGTCGCGGCCACCGAGGTCGACGTCCTCGCCACGCTGGACGGCCTGGCCGACGTGGGGATCGCGGCGGTGAACGGGCCGACGTCGGTCGTGGTCTCCGGTGCCGTCGAGGCCTTGGACGAGGTGGAGCGGGTCTGGCGGGAGCGGGGCGTACGCACGCGCCGGCTCACGGTCAGCCACGCGTTCCACAGCCCGCTGATGGAGCCGATGCTCGCCAGGTTCCGCGCGGTGCTCGACAAGCTCACCTTCGCCGCGCCGGCGCTGCCGGTCGTGTCGAACGTGACCGGCGGGCTCGCCGACGCCGACGAGATCCGCACCGCCGACTACTGGGTGCGCCACGTGCGGGAGGCCGTCCGCTTCGCCGACGGGGTCGCCGCGCTGCGCGCCGCCGGGGCGGACACGTTCCTGGAGATCGGGCCGCGCAGCGTACTGACCGCGATGGTCGGCGACGCCCTGCCGGACGGGGACGGCGTGCTCGCCGTGCCGGCGCAGCGCGGGGACCGGCCCGAGGCGCACGGGCTGCTGGCCGGGCTTGCCGAGCTGCACGTGCGCGGGGTGGCCGTGGACTGGCAGCCGTGGTTCGCCGACACCGGCGCGCGGCGGGTGGACCTGCCCACGTACGCGTTCCAGCACCAGCGCTACTGGCCCGAGATCGGCGGCACCGCCGGAGCGACCGCGCCGACCGACAGCGCCGAGGGGGACTTCTGGGCGGCCGTGGAGCGCGGCGACCTGACCGGGGTCGCCGCCCACCTGGCCGTGCAGGACGACCCCGCGGCGGTCGAGGCCCTCGCCCCGGCCGTACCCGTGCTGTCGTCGTGGCGACGGGCCCGGCAGCGCGACGCCGTGGTGGACGGCTGGACGTACCGGGTCGAGTGGGAGCCCGTCCGCCCCGCCGCCGCGCCGGCGCTGACCGGCCGCTGGCTGGTCGTCACCGCCGACGCCGACGACGCCGGGGTGGCCGGCACGCTGACCGGCGCCGGCGCCCACGTCGACACCCTCACCGTCGCCCCGGGCGTCGACCGCGCCGAGCTGACCGGCCTGCTGCGCGGCCACGGCGACCAGGGCTGGGCCGGCGTGCTCTGCGTGCTGCCCGCGGCCGACCGGGCGCTGCCGGACGCCCCGGCCGTCTCCGTCGGCGCCGCGCTGCTGCTCACCCTCACCCAGGCGCTCGCCGACGCCGGCCTGCCCGGCCGGCTCTGGTGCCTCACCCGGGGCGCCGTCCGCGTCGGCGGCGACACCCCCGCCGACCCGTGGCCCGCCCTGGCCTGGGGCCTGGGCCGGGTCGTCGCCCTCGAACAGCCGGACCGCTGGGGCGGCCTGGTCGACCTGCCCGCCCGCGCCGACCGGACCGCCGCCGACGCGCTGCTCGCCGTCCTCGCCGACGCCGGCCACGACCAGGTGGCGATCCGCCCGCAGGGCATCCTCGGCCGGCGGCTGGTGCCGGCCGCGCCGCCCGCCGGGTCGGGTTGGCGGCCCGCCGGGACGGTGCTGGTGACCGGCGGTACGGGTGCCCTCGGTCGGCACGTGGCCCGCTGGTTGCTGGCCAACGGGGCGGCCGAGGTGGTCCTCGCCTCGCGGCGGGGTCCGGCCGCGCCGGGCGCGGCCGGGCTGGTCGACGAGCTGGGCGCGGTGCGGGTCGTGGCGTGCGACGTCACCGACCGGGCTGCGGTCGACGCCCTCGTGGCGGACCTGCCCGGGCTGACCGCCGTCGTGCACACCGCCGGCGTGGTCGACGACGGCGTCCTCGACGGGCTCGACCTGACCCGGATGCAGGCCGTCCTCGACGGCAAGGTCCGCGCCGCCCGCGTGCTGCACGAGGCCACCGCCCACCGCGACCTCGACGCGTTCGTGCTCTTCTCCTCCCTCGCCGGGGTCATCGGCAGCGCCGGACAGGGCAACTACGCGGCGGCCAACGCCTACCTCGACGCGTTCGCGGCCTGGCGACGCGAGCAGGGCCTGCCTGCCACCGCCATCGCCTGGGGTGCCTGGGCCGAGGACGGCATGGCCGCCGCCCTGACCGCCCGGCTCGCCCGGGGCGGGGTCGACGCGCTCCCCGCCGCCGAGGCCGTCACCGCCCTCGGCCGGCTGGTCAACACCGCCGAGCCGGCCGTCACCGTCGCCGACGTCGACTGGGGACGCCTCGCCGCCTCCTGGGGCCGTCCGACGCCACTGATCGCCGCCCTGCCCGGCGTGCCCGCCGTGCCCACCGGCCCCGCCCGCGCCGTGGTGGTCGGCCGGTCCCTGCCGCAGCTCGCCGACCTCGTACGCACCCAGGCCGCCGTCGTGCTCGGCTACCCGGCCGGCCAGCCGCTGCCCGAGCGCACCTTCCGCGACCTCGGCTTCGACTCGCTCACCGCCGTCGAGCTGCGCAACCGGCTCACCGCCGAGACCGGCATGACCCTGCCCGCCACGCTGGTCTTCGACCACCCCACGGTCGCCGAACTCGCCGCGCACCTGCACGGCCTCACCGCCGGGCACACCACCGGCGAGGTGGTCGCCGACGGCACCGGCCGCGACCGCGAGCCGATCGCCATCGTCGCGATGAGCTGCCGCTTCCCCGGCGGCGTCACCTCGCCGGAGCAGCTCTGGGACCTGCTGGCCACCGGCACCGACGCGCTGAGCCTCATGCCCGGCGAGCGCGGCTGGAACCTCGCCGAGCTGTACCACCCCGACCCCGAGCACCTCGGCACCAGCTACGTCCGCGAGGGCGGCTTCGTCGCCGGGGCCGGCGAGTTCGACCCGGCGTTCTTCGGCATCAGCCCCCGCGAGGCCCTCGCCATGGACCCGCAGCAGCGGCTGCTGCTGGAGGCCACCTGGGAGGCGTTCGAGCGGGCCCGGATCGACCCGACCGCCCTGCGCGGCAGCCGCACCGGCGTGTACGTCGGCACCAACGGCCAGGACTACGGCTCGCTGCTGATGGCCGCCGGGGACGTCGACGAGAACTACCTCGCCACCGGCACCTCCGCCAGCGTCATCTCCGGCCGGCTGGCGTACACCTTCGGGCTGCACGGCCCGGCCGTCACTGTCGACACCGCCTGCTCGTCGTCGCTTGTCGCGATGCACCTGGCCGCGCAGGCGCTCCGGACGGGCGAGTGCGACCTCGCCCTGGCCGGCGGCGCCACCGTGATGGCCACCCCCGGCATCTTCGTCGGCTTCTCCCGCCAGCGCGGCCTCGCCGCCGACGGCCGGTGCAAGCCGTTCGCCGGGGCCGCCGACGGCACCGGCTGGGGCGAGGGCGTCGGCCTGCTGGTGCTCCAGCGCCTCTCCGACGCCCGCCGCGACGGCAACCCGGTCCTCGCCGTGCTGCGCGGCAGCGCCGTCAACCAGGACGGCGCCTCCAACGGCCTCACCGCCCCCAACGGCCCCGCCCAGCAGCGGGTGATCCGGCAGGCCCTCGCCAACGCCGGGCTCACCGCCGACCAGGTGGACGCCGTCGAGGCGCACGGCACCGGCACCACCCTCGGCGACCCGATCGAGGCGCAGGCGCTCATCGCCACCTACGGCCAGGACCGGCCCGCCGACCGGCCACTCTGGCTCGGCTCGATCAAGTCGAACATCGGGCACACCCAGGCCGCCGCCGGCGTCGCCGGGGTGATGAAGATGGTCCTGGCCATGCGGCACGGGGTGCTGCCGCCCACCCTGCACGTGGACGAGCCCACCCCGCACGTCGACTGGAGCGCCGGCAGCGTCGAGCTGCTCACCTCCGCCCGCCCGTGGGAGCCGGCCGACGGCGTACGCCGCGCCGCCGTCTCCTCGTTCGGCATCAGCGGCACCAACGTGCACACCATCCTCGAACAGGCCCCCGCCGACGAGCCGGAGCCCGAGCCCGAGCCGGCGGCCGACGGGCCGACCGGGGAGCTGCCCTGGGTGCTCTCCGGGCGCACCGTCGACGCCCTCACCGCCCGCACGCGGGACCTGCTCGACCACCTCGACACCGTCGACGACGGCGTCCTCGCCGACGTCGGCTGGTCGCTGGCCGCCACCCGCGCCGCCCACGACCACCGGGCCGTCGTCTTCGCCGCCGACCGCGACGACCTTGCCGCGTCCCTCGACGCGCTCGCCGCCGGCCGGCCCACCCCGCAGACCGTCACCCGCGCCCCCGGCACGCCGGGCGAGGTCGCCTTCGTCTTCCCGGGCCAGGGCTCCCAGTGGGTCGGGATGGCCGCCGAACTGCTCGACACCGCCCCGGTCTTCGCGGAGAAGTTCGCCGCCTGCGCCGAGGCGCTGCGTCCGTACGTCGACTGGTCGCCGACCGACGTGGTGCGCGGCGCGCCCGACGCCCCGTCGCTGGAGCGCGTCGACGTCGTGCAGCCCACCCTGTTCGCGGTAAGCGTCTCGCTCGCCGCGCTCTGGGAGTCGTACGGGGTGCGCCCCTCCGCCGTCGTCGGCCACTCGCAGGGCGAGATCGCCGCCGCGCACGTCGCCGGCGGCCTCACCCTGGACGACGCGGCGGCCGTGGTGGCCCTGCGCAGCCGCATCATCGCCGGCATCGCCGGGGACGGCGGCATGGTCTCGGTCGCCACCACCGCCGACGAGGCCACCGCGACGATCACCCGCTGGGCCGGCCGGGTCGCCCTGGCCGCCGTCAACGGACCCACCTCCGTCGTGGTCTCCGGCGACAGCGCCGCCCTCGACGAGCTGGTCGCCCACTACGAGTCCCGCGAGGTGCGGGTGCGTCGCGTCCCCGTGGACTACGCCTCCCACTCCGCCCACGTCGAGCAGCTGCGCGAGCAGCTCCTGGAACTGCTCGCCGGGCTGCGGCCCCGCACCGGCGAGGTCCGGTTCCGCTCCACCGTCGAGGGGGACTGGCTCGACACCGCCGCCCTCGACGCCGACTACTGGTACCGCAACCTGCGCCAGACCGTCCGCTTCGACGACGCGGTGCGCAGCCTCGTCGCCGCCGGCTACCAGACCTTCGTCGAGGTCAGCGCCCACCCGGTGCTGACCATGGCCGTGCAGGAGAGCGTCGAGCTGGCCGCCGCCGACCCGGACGCGGTCACCGTCACCGGCAGCCTGCGCCGGGGCGAGGGTGGCCTCGGCCGCTTCCTGCGCGCCCTGGCCGAGGTCTGGACCGGGGGTACGGCGGTGGACTGGCGGCCCGCGTTCACCGGCCTCGCCGGACGCCGCCTCGACCTGCCCACGTACCCGTTCCAGCGGCAGCTCTTCTGGCCGCAGCCGTCCGCCGCGCCCGCCCCGGCCGCCGGCGCCGCCGGCCCGGCGCAGGACGACGAGGTCGACGCCCGGTTCTGGGCGGCCGTCGAGGCGGAGGACCTGGCCGCGCTCACCGCCGAACTCGCCACCGCGACCGAGTCGGAGCCCGTCCCGGACGCCGCGTTCGCGGACGTGCTGCCGGTCCTCGCCGCCTGGCGCCGCCGGCACCGCGACCAGGCCACCGTGGACTCCTGGCGGTACCGGGACAGCTGGACGCCGATCGCGGCCGACGCCGCCGGCGAGCCCGCCGTCACCGGCACCTGGTGGCTGCTCACCGGCCCCGACGACACCGGCGCTGCCGAGGCCGCCTTCTGCGCCGAGGCGTTGCGGCGGCACGGTGGCACCGTCGTACCGCTGGAGCTGGACGCCGACCGCACGGACCGCGCGGCGCTCGCCGCCCGGCTGCGCGACCTCGCCGACGGTGGCACGCCCGCCGGGATCCTGTCGCTGCTGCCGCTCGACGAGACGCCCGCCCCGGCGCACCCGTCGGTGCCGGTCGGCTTCGCCGGCACCGTGACCCTGGTGCAGGCGCTCGGCGACGCCGGCGTCCGCGCGCCGCTGTGGTGCCTCACCCGGGGTGCCGTGGCCACCGGCCCGGCCGACCCGCTGCCGCACCCGCTCCAGCAGCTCACCTGGGGCTTCGGCCGGGTCGCCGCGCTCGAGCACCCGGACCGCTGGGGCGGCCTCGTCGACCTCCCCGACGAGCTCGACGACGCGGCCGGCCGCCGGCTGGTCCGCGTCCTCGCCGGCGCCGACGGCGAGGACCAGGTCGCGCTGCGGTGGGCCGGCGCGTTCGGCCGGCGACTGTTGCACGCCCCGCTCGGCGACGCCCCCGCCCCGCGCTCCTGGCGGCCCTCCGGCACCGCCCTGGTCACCGGCGGCACCGGCGCGCTCGGCGGACACATGGCCCGCTGGCTCGCCGCCAACGGCGCCGCGCACCTGGTGCTGGTCAGCCGGCGCGGCCGGCAGGCCGAGGGCATCGCCGACCTCGAGGCCGAACTGGTCGCACTGGGCGCCCGGGTCACCGTCGCCGCCTGCGACGCCGCCGACCGGTCGGCGCTCGCCGCCGTCCTCGCCGACCTGCCGCCCGAGCACCCGCTGACCACCGTCGTGCACACCGCCGCCGTGCTCGACGACTCGGTGATCAACTCGCTGACCCTGGAGCAGGTCGACTACGCGCTCAGCGCGAAGGTCACCACCGCGCTGAACCTGCACGAGCTGACCCGCGAGCTGGACCTCGACGCGTTCATCCTGTTCTCCTCGATGGCCGGCACCGTCGGCAGCTCCGGCGTGGGCAACTACGCCCCCGGCAACGCGTTCCTCAACGCCCTCGCCGAGCACCGGCGGGCCCTCGGCCTGCCCGCCACCTCCATCGGCTGGGGCGCCTGGGGCGGCGGCGGCATGGCCGACGGCGAGTTCGGCCAGATGCTGCACCGCCACGGCGCACCCGAGATGCCCCCGCGGCTCGCCGTCGCGGCCCTGCACCAGGCCGTCGAGCACGACGAGACCTTCCTGACCATCTCGAACATCGCCTGGGACCGGTTCTTCGTCGCGTTCACCGCCACCCGGCCCGGTCCGCTGATCTCGGAGATCCCCGAGGCGCAGCGGTTGCAGGCCACCAAGGGCCTCGCCGAGACGAAGGAGACCGACGAGGCCGGTCCCGCCGGCGCGTTCACCCGGATGAGCGCCGCCGAGCGCCAGCAGGCGCTGCTCGACCTGGTCCGCGACCAGGCGGCCATGGTCCTCAAGTACGCCGACGGCCAGGCCGTCGACCCGCACCACGCGTTCCGGGACCTCGGCTTCGACTCGGTGACGGCGGTGGAGCTGCGCAACCGGCTGGCCACCGCCACCTCGCTGCGGCTGCCGGTGACCCTGGTCTTCGACTACCCGTCGCCGACCGCGCTCGCCCGGCACCTGCACGAGGAGCTGGGCGGCGAGGCCGCCGTGGCCGTCGAGGCCGCCCCGGTGACGCTCAGCGACGACGAGCCGGTGGCCATCGTCGCCATGTCCTGCCGCTTCCCCGGCGGGGCGAACGACCCGGAGCGGTTCTGGCAGATGCTGCACGCCGGCCGTGACGCCGTGTCCGACCTACCCGGCGATCGGGGTTGGGACGTCGAGAAGCTCTACGACCCCGACCCCTATTCCACCGGCACCTCCTACGTCCGCAGTGGCGCCTTCCTCTACGAGGCGGCGGAGTTTGATGCCGGTTTCTTCGGGATTTCCCCCCGCGAGGCGTTGGCCATGGATCCGCAGCAGCGGTTGCTGCTGGAGGTTTCGTGGGAGGCGGTCGAGCGGGCAGGGGTTGAGCCTGGGGTCCTTCGGGGTTCGCGAACAGGGGTGTTCGTGGGCACGAATGGTCAGGACTATGGGGCCCTGCTGATGGTGGCGGGGGACGAGGTGGAGGGCTTCGCGGGCACGGGCAACGCCGCGAGTGTGGTGTCGGGTCGGGTGGCGTACGCGTTGGGGTTGGAGGGGCCGGCGGTGTCGGTGGACACGGCGTGTTCGTCGTCGTTGGTGGCGTTGCACCTGGCGGTGCAGTCGCTGCGGCGCGGCGAGTGCGACCTCGCCCTCGCCGGCGGCGTGACCGTGATGTCGACCCCCGGGCTGTTCGTGGAGTTCTCCCGGCAGCGCGGCCTGGCCGCCGACGGCCGGTGCAAGGCGTTCGCCGCGGGCGCGGACGGCACCGGCTGGGGCGAGGGCGTCGGCATGCTGCTCGTCGAGCGGCTGTCGGACGCCCGGCGCAACGGCCACGAGGTGCTGGCGATCGTGCGGGGCAGCGCCGTCAACCAGGACGGTGCCTCCAACGGTCTGACCGCCCCGAACGGCCCCTCGCAGCAGCGGGTGATCCGGCAGGCCCTCGCGTCGGCGCGGCTCTCCACGGCCGACGTGGACGTGGTCGAGGCGCACGGTACGGGCACGACGCTTGGCGACCCGATCGAGGCGCAGGCCCTGCTGGCCACGTACGGGCAGGAGCGCGACGCGCCGCTGCTGCTCGGCTCGGTCAAGTCGAACATCGGCCACACCCAGGCCGCCGCCGGCGTCGCCGGCGTGATCAAGATGGTGCTGGCGATGCGCGAGGGCGTGGTCCCCGCGACGCTGCACGTGGACGAGCCGTCCCCGCACATCGACTGGAACTCCGGGGCCGTCGAGTTGGCGATCGAGTCGCGGCCGTGGCCGGCCGTGGGCCGGGCGCGCCGGTCGGCGGTGTCCTCGTTCGGCATCTCCGGCACCAACGCCCACGTCATCATCGAACTGCCCGAGGACCTCCCCGCCGAGAGCGTGGAGCCCGACGGCGAGGCCGCCGAGGGTCGCAGCCCGGGGCTCGTGGCCTCCGACGTCGTCGTCTGGACGGTGTCGGGGCGGTCGAAGGGCGCGCTGGCCGGTCAGGCCGCCCGCCTGGCCCAGCACGTCCGCGCGCACGCCGACCTCGATGCGGCGGCGGTGGGCTGGTCCCTCGCCGCCACCCGGTCGACGTTCGACCAGCGGGCCGCCGTCGTCGGGGCCACCGTGGCCGAGCTGCTGGCGGGGCTCGACGCCCTGTCCGCCGGCGCGCCGGCGGGGAACCTCGTCACGGGTACGGCCTCCGGAACCGGTGCGGTGTTCGTGTTCCCGGGCCAGGGTGCGCAGTCGGCGCGGATGGCGGCCGGTCTGGTGGGTCGTACGCCGGTGTTCGACGCGCGGCTTGCGGAGTGCCAGCGGGCCCTCGCCCCGTTTCTGGACGTGGACCTCGTGTCGGTGTTGACCGGTGACGACGAGTCGTGGTTGGCGCGGGTCGAGGTCGTGCAGCCGGTGCTGTGGGCCGTCGGCATGGCCCTGGCAGCGGTGTGGCAGCACGCCGGGGTGACCCCGGCTGCGGTGGTCGGCCACTCGCAGGGCGAGATCGGTGCGGCGTGCGTGGCCGGGATCCTGTCCCTGGAGGACGCGGCGAAGGCCGTGGCGTTGCGGTCGCGGGCGCTGACGGTGCTGCGGGGCACCGGCACGATGGCGTCGGTCGATCTCTCCGCTGAGGCGGTCGCCGAGCGGCTGCCGGCGTTCCCGGGTGTCGGGGTGGCGGCCGTCAACGGCCCGTCCACCGTCGTGGTGTCGGGTCCGCCGCAGCCGGTCGCCGACCTGGTGGAGTCCTGCCAGGCCGACGGGGTGCGGGCGCGGTTGATCCCGGTGGACTACGCGTCGCATTCGGCGGCGGTGCAGGAGGTCGCCGAGCAGTTGCGCGCCGACCTGGCCGACGTGACTCCGCGACAGGGCCACGTCCGGCTCGTCTCCACGCTGACGGGGGACTGGGTGGACCCGTCCTCGATGACGGCTGGCTACTGGTACGACAACCTGCGGCAGACCGTCCAGTTCGAGGCCGCCGTGCGGGTGGCCGTCGAGGCGGGTCACACCACGTTCGTCGAGATCTCCCCGCATCCGGTGCTGACGATGCCGGTGACGGCGATCCTGGACGACGCGGGCGCGAGCGGGCACACGCTGGGCAGCCTGCGTCGGGGTGACGACGACGCGACGCGGCTGCTGACGAACCTCGCCACCGCCCACACGATCGGCCTGCCCGTCGACCTGGGCACGGTCCTCGCCGGGACCGACGTCGTGGCGCTGCCCACGTACGCCTTCGACCGCAGCCGCTTCTGGCCGACCGCGGTGACCGGGCAGGGCGACACCGAGGAGACCCCGAGCGGCGTCGACTCCGCGTTCTGGGCGGCCGTCGAACGCGAGGACCTGGCCGCGCTCGCGGAACTCACCGAGCAGGAGGCGGCGGAGTCCCTGGAACGGCTGGGCGCGGCGCTGCCGGTGCTCGCCTCCTGGCGCCGGCAGCAGCGCAACCGGTCCGGCCTCGACGACCTGCGGTACCGCAGCGTCTGGCAGCCGTACACCGGGACGCCGGTCAGCTTCCTGCCCGGCGCCTGGTGGGTCGTCGCCGACGAGCGGCACCCGGAGGAGGGCGAGGCCGCGGTGGTCGAGCTGACCCGCCGGGGCGCCGACGTCCGACTGGTGCTGGTGCCGGAGAACCTGACCGACCGGGCCGCCCTCACCGCGCACCTGAGCGGTGCCGTCCGCACCCCCGACGGCGTACCGGCTCCGGTGGACGGGGTGCTGTCGCTGCTCGCCCTCGCCGACGGCGCGGTCGACGACACCCAGCCGGTGCCGCCCTTCCTCGCCCGCTCGCTGGCGCTGATCCAGACGCTCGGGGACCTCGACGTCGCCGCGCCGCTGTGGTGCGTCACCCGGGGCGCCGCCGGCACCACCCGCAGCGGCGCGCCCGGCCGGCCGGAGCAGTCGCTGCTCTGGGGCCTCGGCCGGGTCGTGGCCCTCGAACACCCCGAGCGGTGGGGCGGCATGGTCGACGTGCCGGCCACCCTGGACGACCACGGCTGGGACCTGCTCTGCGCCGCGCTCGCCGGCCTCGACGGCGAGGACCAGCTCGCGGTCGACGGCGCCACCATCCTCGTCCGCCGGCTGGTGCGGGCGCCCGGCGGTGAGGCGGCCACCGACGAGGCCGGCTACCCGGGCACGACCCTGGTCACCGGCGGCACCGGCGCGCTCGGCGCGGAGGTGGCCCGCTGGCTGGCCGCCCGGGGCGCCGAGCACCTGATGCTGGTCAGCCGCCGCGGCGCGGACGCCCCCGGCGTCGCCGAACTCGTCAGCGAGCTGACCGCGGCGGGCACCCGGGTGACCGTCGCGGCCTGCGACGTGGCCGACCGGGCGGCGCTGGCGAAGCTGCTCGACGAGGTACCCGCCGACGCGCCGCTGACCAGCGTGGTGCACGCGGCCGGCGTCCTGGAGGACGGGGTGCTCGACGGGCTCACCGCCGACCGCCTCGCCACCGTCCTGCGGCCCAAGGTGCTCGGCGCCCTGCACCTGCACGAGCTGACCGTCGGGCGGGAACTGCGCGCGTTCGTGCTGTTCTCCGCGCTGGCCGGTCAGCTCGGCGCCGCCGGTCAGGGCAGCTACGCCGCCGCCAACGCCTACCTCGACGCCCTCGCCGAGCAGCGGCACTGGCAGGGCCTGCCGGCCACCTCGGTCGCCTGGGGCCCCTGGGCGGCCGGCGGGATGGCCGCCACCGACCAGGCCGTGGAGGAGCGCCGCCGCCGCACCGGCGTCGCGCGCCTCGACACGGAAGCCGCGCTCACGGCGCTCGCGCAGTGCGTCGCGCGGGGCGAGCCGGCGACGATGGTGGCCGGCATCGACTGGGCCCGCTACGTGCCCGGGTTCGTCGCCGTGCGGCCCAGCCCGCTCATCGCGGGCGTGGCCGAGGCGCGCCGGGCCGTCGCCGAGCGGGCCGAGGACACCGGCGTCTCCGCGGAGTCCCTGGCCGCACTGCTCGCCGGGCAGACCGACGCCGAACGACGCAAGACCCTGCTGGAGCTGGTACGCGGGCAGGCCGCCGCGGTGCTCGGCCACGCCTCGATGGACGCCGTCGAGCCGGACCGGGCGTTCCGCGAACTCGGCTTCGACTCGCTGACCGCCGTGGAGCTGCGCAACCGGCTCACCGCGGCGACCGGCGTCCGGCTGCCCGCCACGGTCGTCTTCGACTACCCGACCGCCGCAGGGCTGGCCGAGTACGTGCGGGCCGCGATCGTCGACGGCGGCGTGGTCGGGGTCGCACCGGTCTTCGGTGAGCTGGACAGGTTGGAAGCGGCGCTCTCCGGCTCGGCGCCGGACCGCAGCGCCCGAATTCGGATCACCGAGCGGCTGCGGGCGCTGCTGGCCTCCCTCAACGAGGCCGACGCGCCGGCGGACGGCGACACCGTCGCCGAGAAGCTCCAGGACGCGACGCCGGACGAGGTCTTCGACTTCATCGACCGCGAGCTGGGGATGTCCTGACGTGATCGCTGCTGCGACGACGGGTCAACACAAGGAGTGCGCGGTCCATGGCTGACGAGGCGAAGCTTCTCGACTACCTCAAGCGGGTCACCGCTGACCTGCACCAGGTGCGCCAGCGCCTGCGCGAGGTGGAGGCCGGTGAACAGGAACCGGTCGCCATCGTCTCCATGAGCTGCCGCTTCCCCGGCGGGGTGCGGTCGCCCGAGGACCTGTGGGAGGTCGTCGCGTCCGGCCGGGACGTGGTCTCCGACTTCCCGGAGGACCGCGGCTGGGACCTCGGGTCGCTCTACGACAGCGACCCCGAGCAGAGCGGCACGTCGTACACGCGGCAGGGCGGCTTCGTCCACGACCTGGCCGACTTCGACCCGGGCTTCTTCGCGATCTCCCCCCGGGAGGCGCTGGCGATGGACCCGCAGCAGCGCTGGCTGCTGGAGACCTCGTGGGAGGCCCTGGAGCGGGCCGGCATCGACCCGCACTCGCTGAAGGGCAGCCGCACCGGCGTCTTCGCCGGCAGCACCGGCCAGGACTACGGCACCGTGCTGATGGGCGCCGCGCAGGGCCTCGAAGGGCACCTGATGACCGGCAACGCCGGCAGCGTGGTGTCCGGCCGGATCGCCTACACCTTCGGGCTGGAGGGGCCGGCGGTCACCATCGACACCGCCTGCTCGTCGTCCCTGGTCGCCCTGCACCTCGCGGGCCAGGCGCTGCGGCAGCGGGAGTGCACCCTGGCCATCGTCGCCGGGGTCACCGCCATGTGCACCCCGGCCGCCTTCGTCGAGTTCTCCCGGCAGCGCGGCCTCGCCGCCGACGGCCGGTGCAAGGCGTTCGCCGCCGCCGCCGACGGGACCGGCTGGTCCGAGGGCGTCGGCGTCCTGGTGCTGGAGCGGCTGTCGGACGCGCAGCGCAACGGCCACCCGATCCTCGCCGTGGTGCGGGGCAGCGCGGTCAACCAGGACGGCGCCTCCAACGGCCTGAGCGCCCCGAACGGGCCGTCGCAGCAGCGGGTGATCCAGCAGGCCCTGGCCAACGCCGGCCTCGCCGCCGGCGGCGTGGACGTGGTGGAGGCGCACGGCACCGGCACCCGGCTCGGCGACCCGATCGAGGCGCAGGCGCTGCTCGCCACGTACGGGCAGGACCGGGGGGACTCGGCACCGCTGCTGCTCGGGTCGGTCAAGTCGAACATCGGTCACGCCCAGGCCGCCGCCGGTGTCGCCGGTGTGATCAAGATGGTCATGGCGATGCGGCACGGCGTCGTCCCGCCCACCCTGCACGTGGACGAGCCGACGCCCGAGGTCGACTGGTCGGCCGGCGAGGTGTCGCTGGTGACCGAGGCGACGCCGTGGCCGGCGGTGGGCCGCCCGCGCCGCTCGGCGGTCTCCTCGTTCGGGGTGTCCGGCACCAACGCGCACACCATCCTGGAGCAGGCCCCGGCACCCCAGCAGCCCCCGTCGGCCGTCGCCGCGCCGGTGGTCGAGCGGCCGGTCGTGCCGGTGCCGGTGTCGGCCCGGGACGCGGCCGGCCTCGCCGCGCAGGCGGGCCGCTGGGCGGCCCGGATCGCCGCCGACGAGACCCTGCGCCCCCTGGACGTGGCATTCTCGTCGGTCACCTCCCGCTCCACCCTGGACCACCGGGCCGTGGTCTCCGCGACCGGCCGCGACGACCTGCTGGCCGGGCTGCGCGCCCTCGCCGCCGGGGAGCCGTCCGGCGCGGTCGTCACGGGCCAGGCCGGCGGCCGGGGATCGCTGGCGGTGCTCTTCTCCGGCCAGGGCGCGCAGCGCGCCGGCATGGGTCGGGAGCTGTACGCCGAGTTCCCGGTCTTCGCCGCCGCCCTCGACGAGGT
>NZ_JBEZEV010000031.1:0-64671 GCF_040649055.1 Micromonospora sp. NPDC049060 | reverse complement strand
GGCGTCACCGGTGCTGGGCACCGCCGGGCCGCCGCTGGTCGGGGCCGCCCCGTCGCCGGAGCCGCCCTACGGGGTCACGGATAGTTCGTCAGGTACACCACCTGGTTGGCGGTGTCGGCGGTGCCGCCGGTGCCGTTGACCACCCGGTTGATCGCGCCAACGCCGCCGAGGGAGACGGTGACCATGTTGGTGAACCGGACGTTCGGGCTGGTCGGCGCCTCGATGGCGCGATCGGCGACGACCGCGGGGTTGACGTTGAAGTAGCAGTAGCTGCCCATCCCCCACGCTTGGTGGCTGCTCACCCCGTCGGCCACCTTGTACGCCGCGTAGCCACGGGTGGCCCCGTTCATCCAGGCGGCCTGGTTCGGTGGGTCGTACGGCATCTCGTTCTGGTAGAAGTACGTCCGCCCGCCGTTGCCGTTCCAGACGGTCTGGTAGCGCTGGTAGTGCTCGACGAAGAGGCCGTACATGGTCACGTCGTCGCCGTTGACCGTCAGGCCGGTGTCGGCGGTGTTCACCGCCCAGCCGACCCCGTCCCCGTGGTCGGCCCGCCACAGCCACATGTGGTCGCCGATCACGTGGTCGCTGTTGACGGTCAACGTGTTGGTGGCCCGGCCGACGCCCGGCCCGCCGATGCGGAAGAAGACGTCGTGCAGCGAGGTCGGGTTGGCCGCGTGGCTGGCCGCCGAGCCGGGCGGCCCGACCTCCATCAGCACCGGCGAGTTCACCTGGCCGGCCTCGAACATGAGGCCCGCCACCTTCACGCCGTCCACGTCGGCGACCCGCATCGCGACGGTGCCGTTGTCGGCCTGGATGGTCGCCAGGCCGAGGCCGAGGACCACCGTGTCGGGGCGGTCCACCCGGATCGGCTCGGTGACGTGGTGTACGCCCGGGGTGAACAGCAGATGCCGGCCCTGGGCGAGCGCGGCGTTGATGGTGGCCGCGCCGGTGCCCGGCCGCACGACGTAGAACTGGCTGAGCGAGATGGAGGAGCCGGCCGGGGTCCTGCCGTACCAGCTCGTGCCGGTGGAGTTGGTGCGCAGCGCCGGCACGAAGACCCGGTACTCGCCGGTGCCGTCGACGTAGAGAAAGGGCTTCTCGCGTACCTGCGGGGTCTGCGGGATGACGGTGTGCGAGGGGTTCGGGAAGTGCGGCGGCGGGGCGCCGGTGACGCCCTGGAAGACCATGTTCCACACCGAGCCGGTCCAGCCGTTGCCGAACTCGCTGTTGCGCGAGTACCACTGCTGCTGCGAACCGGAGACGACCAGGCCGTCGATCCTGGTGTCGGCCATCAGGCCGCCGCTGGACCAGCCGTCGCCGCCGTTCCAGAGCTGGATCTGGTTCTGCGCGCCGCGCAGGTGCATCCGCCGGTAGGGCGCGGCCTGCGAGACCGCCCAGCGCTCCACGCTCACCCCGGCCGGCAGGGTCACCGAGAGGTTCTCGGCGGCCCGCCAGAAGTTCTGCGTGGCGTTGCCGCCCATCCAGAACGCCTCGACCCGGACGTGCCCGTTGAGGTTCACGTCGTCGGGGCTCATGCCGAGGCCGGCGACCTGGGTGAAGAAGCCGAGGTTGACGTCGGCGGTGTAGCTGCCGGGCTTGAACAGCACCGCGTAGCGCTCGGGGCCGAACTGGTTGCGCTCCTGCTGGGCGAAGAGCGTGTCCAGCCGGCTCTGGATGGTCGCGGTCGGGGTGGACGGGTCGAAGACGAAGGTGTTCGGCCCGAGGTTCGGGTTGCGGGGGTCGGTCGGCTCCACGGGCGGAGCGTCGCCGCCTGTCACGTTCACCGCCAGCTCCCAGAGCGAGTAGCCGTACGCGGTAGCGCGCGCCGTGCCGTGCACCCGCAGGTAGCGGCCGCTGCCGGCCACCGCGAGCGACTGGCTGCCCCCGGTGCCGGTGGTGGTGCCGTACACGGTGGTCCAGGAGCTGCCGTCGGTCGAGGTCTGGAGCTGGAACGCCCGCGCGTACGCGGCCTCCCAGGTCAGCACCACGCGGCAGATCGACCGGACGGTGCCGAGGTCCACCCGCAGCCACTGGGGGTCGGCGGCGGCGCTGGCCCAGCGGGTGCCGGGGTTGCCGTCGACCGCCGCCGAGGCGGGGAGGCCGGCGTTCTCCACCGACGACGCGGTGGCCGGCCGGCCCTGGGCGACGTTGGCGCTGCCGCAGGTGGGCGCGGTGCCGCCGGCCTCGCCGTAGACCTGGAACTCCCAGAGGGAGTAGCCGTATCCGGTGCCGCGCGCGGTGCCGTGCATCCGGACGTACCGGCCGGCGCCCGTCACGCTCACCGTCTGGGTGCCGCCGGTGCCGGCGGTGGTGCTGTGCACGGTGGTCCAGGCCGCGCCGTCGTCGGAGGTCTGGATCGTGAAGGCCCGGCCGTAGGCGCCCTCCCAGGACAGGACCACCTGGCTGAGGGTGGCCCGGGTGCCGAGGTCGACCTGGATCCACTGGGGGTCGCTGAAGGCGCTGGCCCAGCGGGTGCCGGCGTCGCCGTCGACCGCGGCGGACGCCGGGGTGCCGGCGTTCTCCGTCGACGAGGCGGTCGCGGGGCGGCCCTGGGACAGCAGGCTCGGGGCGGCCTGCGCCGGGGGCGTCGCGCCGGCGGGGGTGAGCGCCGCGACGAGGAGCAGCGCGAGGCCGATGAGCAGCCGCCGGGCGGGTCGCCCTGGCGGCGGCGTCGGGCGTACGGATGTAGCGCGAGATGTCATGACTTCGCCTGTCGATAGAGGGTGGGGGACCTCGGGCGTGACGGGATGACGAAGGGGGCCGCGGCACTGCGGGGCGGCGACGCCGGACGGTGCCGGGACGGGAGAGAGCGCTCTCGTCCGAGTGTTGCGGCGTCGTCGCGCAGCCGTCAAGACATCGATAAATAACGCTGTTATTTATCCGTGAAGTTCGATTTGTTCGGTAACCCGCCGATTCGCCGACCGCACCCCGCCGGCCGTGAGCAGCCGGGCGATCGGGAGCGTCGCCGCACCGAGCGCCACCGCGTCGACGCCCAGCAGACCCAGCTCGATCGAGGCCTGCTCGTACGGCTGGCGCAGCGCCTGGCGGCCGGCGGCCTCCCGCACGGCCGGCAGCAGGCCGCCCAGCGCCATGCCGGCCCAGCCCCCGAGCACGACCCGCTCCGGGTTGAACAGGTTGATCAGGTTGGCCACCCCGGCGCCGAGGTACTCGGCCGTCTCGTCCAGCACCCGCCGGGCGGCGGCCGAGGTGCCGGCCGCGTCGATCAGGGCCGCCAGCTGGGACTCCTCGTCGTCGCCCGGGACCGGGTGACCGCCCCGGGCCTCGCGGTAGCGGTCGATGACGGCCTCCGCGCCGACGTACGCCTCCAGGCAGCCACGGGCTCCGCAGCGACAGGGCCGCCCGCCGTAGAGCAGGGTGGTGTGCCCCCACTCTCCCGCACTGCTGGAGGCGCCCCGGTAGGTCACCCCGTTGGTCACCACCGCGGTGCCGACCCCCGAGCCGACAAGCGCGAAGACGGCGTGCCGGGCCCCCCGGCCCGCGCCGAACCACATCTCCGCCTGGCCGAGCGTCTTCGCCCCGTTGTCGACGTGCAGCGGCAGGTCGGTGCCCGCCGCGATCAGCCGCTCCAACGGCACCCGGTCCCAGCCGAGCGACTGGGCGTGCACCACGGCCTCCCGGCCCTGCTCGACCACCCCGGAGACGCCGATGCCGACGCCGAGCACCTCGTCGACGGCCACCCCGGCCCGGGCCGTGACCGCGTCGATGCCGGCCAGCACGTGCCCCGCCACCTCCGCCGGCTCCGTCCGCCGGGGATCGAGCGGGTACGCGACGCTGGCCAGCTGGGCCATCGCGAAGTCGAACAGCTCCACCCGGACCCGGGTCTCCCCGACGTCCACCCCGATGACGAACGCGAAGCGCGGCGCGACCCGCAGCATCATGCTGGGCCGGCCGCCGTCGGACTCGGCGGCGCCCGCCTCGGCGATGAGCCCCTCGTCGATCAGGTCGGCGACCACGTTGCTGACCGCCGGCTGGCTCAGCCCCGTGCTGCGGACCAGAGCCTGCCGGGTGAGCGGGCCGTCCAGGAAGACCTTCGACAGCAGGGCGGACCGGTTCCGCAGCCGGACGCCCCGGTTGGTCGCGCGCGCCAACTCCACCTGCCACCTCGATCCCCTCGGCCCCCGGGAGCGACTGTACGACCCCGTGCTTGACGGCCCCTCAGTCAACCACTTTAATGACCACATTCATTAAGTCGTGATGGAACTGTCGAGCCGTCGGCCCCCGCCGGCGCGCCCCGCCCACCGTCCGCCGGCGCCCTCACCCCCGTTCCCGACGCGACGCCGGCGACCCCCACCACGTGCAACGGAAGGGCCGAACGTGTCGAGACGACACCTCGCGATACTCACGGCGGCCGTGCTGGCCGCCACCACGCTCACCGCCTGCGGCGACTCCGGGGGTTCCTCCGGCGCGGCCGGGAAGACCCTCACCTACTGGGCCAGCAACCAGGGCGCCAGCCTGGAGGCCGACAAGCAGACCCTCCAGCCCGAACTGGACAAGCTCGAGCAGCAGACCGGCATCAAGGTCAACGTCGAGGTGGTGCCCTGGTCGGACCTGCTCAACCGGCTGCTCACCGCCGCCACCTCGGGCCAGGGCCCCGACGTGGTCAACATCGGCAACACCTGGTCGGCGTCGTTGCAGGCCACCGGCGCGCTTGTCGAGTTCGACGACGCCACCCTCGCCAAGGTCGGCGGGAAGGACCGGTTCGTGCCCGCCGCGCTGGCCGCCGCGGGCGCGCCTGGCAAGCCGCCGGCCGCGGTGCCGCTCTACAGCCTCGCCTACGCCCTCTACTACAACAAGAAGGCGTTCGCCGACGCCGGCGTCACCAGCCCGCCCACCACCTGGGAGCAGGTGGCCGAGGTCGGCCGCAAGCTGACCGGCGGCGACCGCTGGGGCCTCGCCGTCGAGGGCGCCAACCCGTCGGAGAACGCCCACCACGCCTTCACCTTCAGCCAGCAGTACGGCGGCGAGTGGTTCGACTCCGCCGGCAAGCCGACCTTCGACACCCCGCAGAACGTCACCGCCGTCAAGCGGTACGTCGACCTGATGGCCGTCGACCGGATCGTCAACCCGAGCAACGCCGAGTACGCGCAGAACCAGTCGGTCTCCGACTTCGCCAACGGCAAGGCCGCCATGCTGCTCTGGCAGGCCGCCGGGTCCAACCTGAAGTCGCAGAACATGGCCCCCGACGCGTACGGGATCGCCCCGGTGCCGTTCCCGGCCGCCCCGCCGGCCGGCGGCAGGAAGGTCAACAGCATGGTCGCCGGGATCAACATGGCGGTGTTCAAGCACACCAAGAACCGCGACGCCGCGCTGGAGTTCGTCAAGTTCATGACCAGCGACGCCGAGCAGGTGGCGCTGAACAGGACGTACGGCTCGCTGCCCGCCGTCGCCACCGTCGCCGGCGACCCGGCGTTCGCCGCGCCGGAGCAGAAGGTGCTCCAGCAGACCCTCGCCACCACGGCAGCGCCGCTGCCGCAGGTGCCCGACGAGAGCACCTTCGAGACCCTCGTCGGCACCGCCATCAAGGAACTCTTCGCCGACGCCGCCAGCGGCAGACCGGTCACCGAGGAGAGCGTCCGGCAGAAGCTGACCCGGGCCCAGCAGCAGATGCGCTGACCCGCCGGACCGGTGGCCGTGGGAGGGACGCCGACCCGCCCACGGCCACCCAGCGAGAGGACCCCGATGGCCACCACCACGCCCGCCCGGGACGTCGCCGCACCGGAGCGGCCCGCCCGCCGCGCGGCCCCGGCGCGGCCCTGGTCGCCCGGGCGCCGCCGGTCGTTGCTGCCGTACCTGCTGCTCGCCCCGGCCGTCGTGCTGGAGCTGGCGGTCCACGTCGTGCCGATGCTCGTCGGGGCGTGGATGAGCCTGCGCGAGCTGACCCAGTTCCACATCCGCGACTGGTCCACCGCGCCCTTCGTGGGCTGGGAGAACTACCGCGTGGTGCTCGACGTCGACTCGGCGGTCGGGGCGCAGCTGCTGCACTCGTTCGGGGTGACCGTCGGCTACACGGTGGCCTCGGTCGGGCTCTCCTGGGTGCTCGGCACCACCGCCGCCGTACTGCTGCAACGACCCTTCCGCGGCCGGGCCGTGCTGCGCGCGCTCTTCCTCACCCCGTACGCGCTGCCCGTCTACACGGCCGTGATCACCTGGAGCTTCCTGTTCCAGCGGGACACCGGCCTGGTCAACCACGTGCTGGTCGACCAGCTCCACCTCCTCGACGACCGGCCGTTCTGGCTGATCGGGGAGAACAGCTTCGTCGCGCTGCTGACCGTCTCGGTCTGGCGGTCCTGGCCGTTCGCCTTCCTCTGCGTCATGGCCGGCCTGCAGAACATCCCCGGCGAGCTGTACGAGGCCGCCGCCATGGACGGGGCCGGATTCTGGCGGCGGCTGCGCTCGGTGACGCTGCCCATGCTGCGCCCGGTCAACCTGGTGCTGGTGCTGGTGCTGTTCCTCTGGACCTTCAACGACTTCAACACCCCGTACGTGCTCTTCGGCGGTTCTGCGCCGGAGCAGGCGAACCTGCTCTCCCTGCACATCTACCGCAGCTCCTTCAAGACCTGGGACTTCGGGGCCGGATCGGCGATGTCGGTGGCGCTGCTGCTGTTCCTGCTGCTGGTCACCGCCGGGTACCTGCTGCTGACCAACCACCGGAGGAACGATGCGTGAGACCGCCGCCGAGCGCTGGGCCCGCCGGATCGTGCTGACCCTGCTCGCGCTCTTCGTGCTCGTCCCGCTCTACGTCATGCTCAGCTCGGCGCTCAAGCCGTTGCAGGACGTGCAGGGCGCCTTCACCTGGTGGCCCCGGCGCCCCACCGCGCAGGCCTTCGTCGACATGTGGTCGACCGTGCCGCTGGGCCGCTACCTGGTCAACAGCCTGGTCGTCTCGACCGTGGCGGCGGTCTTCTCGGTCACCGTGGCGATCTTCGCGGCGTACGCCGTCAGCCGGTACAGGTTCCGGGGCCGAGGGCTGTTCTCGGTGACCGTCCTGTCCACCCAGATGTTCCCCGGGATCCTCTTCCTGTTGCCGCTCTTCCTGATCTACGTCAACCTCGGCACCGCCACCGGCATCCAGCTGTACGCCAGCCGCACCGGCCTGATCATCACGTACCTGACGTTCTCGCTGCCGTTCTCGATCTGGATGCTTGTCGGCTACTTCGACTCGATCCCCCGCGGCCTCGACGAGGCGGCGCAGGTCGACGGCGCCGGCCCGCTCCGCACGCTGTTCCGGGTCATCCTGCCGACGGCGGTGCCGGGCGTCGTCGCCGTCGCCGTGTACGCCTTCATGACCGCCTGGGGCGAGGTGCTCTTCGCCTCGGTGATGACCGACGAGGGCAGCCGCACCCTCGCCGTCGGCCTCCAGGGCTACTCCACCCAGTTCAACGTCTACTGGAACCAGGTGATGGCCGCGTCGCTGGTGGTCAGCGTCCCGGTGGTGGCCGGCTTCCTGGCGTTGCAGCGCTACTTCGTCGCCGGCCTCACCGCCGGCGCGGTCAGGTGAGGCCGTGACGGCCGCACACGAGGCCATGTCGGCCGCACATCCGAAGGAGAGCCCACCCGTGCCGGACCTGTCCACGCTGCCGCCCGACTTCCTCTGGGGGGTCGCCACCGCCGCGTACCAGATCGAGGGGGCCGTCCGCGCCGACGGCCGCGCGCCGTCCATCTGGGACACCTTCTGCGACGTGCCGGGCGCCGTCGACAACGGCGACACCGGCGCGGTGGCCTGCGACCACTACCACCGGTGGCCGCAGGACGTGGCGCTGATGCGGCGGCTCGGGGTGGACGCGTACCGGTTCTCGGTGGCCTGGCCCCGGGTGCGGCCCGACGGCGTCGGCCGGGTCAACCCGAAGGGCCTGGACTTCTACGACCGGCTGGTCGACGCCCTGCTGGCGGCGGGGATCCGCCCGTTCGTGACGCTCTACCACTGGGACCTGCCGCAGGCGTTGCAGGACCGGGGCGGCTGGCCGGAGCGGACCACCGCCGAGGCGTTCGCCGACTACGCCGCCGTCGTGGCCGCCCGCCTCGGCGACCGGGTCGCCGACTGGACCACCGTCAACGAGCCGCTCTGCGTGTCCTGGATCGGGCACCTGGAGGGCCGGATGGCGCCCGGCGAGCGGGACCTGGCCAGGGCGGTGCGCGCCTCGCACCACGTCCTGCTCGGGCACGGGCTGGCCACCCGGGCGATCCGGGCCGCCGCCGCCCGGCCCGCCTCCGTCGGGATCGTGCTCAATCCCAGCCCCTGCGAGCCGGCGAGCGACCGGCCCGAGGACGTGGCCGCCGCCCGGCGGATGGACGGCCACGTCAACCGGTGGTGGCTCGACCCGCTGCACGGACGCGGCTACCCGGCCGACATGGTCGCCACGTACGGCGTCGAGCCGCCGGTGCGGGGCGACGACCTGACGGTGATCGCCACCCCCACCGACTACCTCGGCCTGAACTACTACTTCCGTCAGGTGGTGGCCGACGACCCGGCGGGGCCGGCGCCGTACGCCCGGCAGGTGCCGGTGCCGGGCGCGGTGCACACCGCGATGGGCTGGGAGGCGTACCCGGCCGGGCTGGAGCAGCTGCTGGTCGCGGTGACCGAGGAGTACGCCCCGGCGCGGGTGCTCGTCACCGAGAGCGGGTCGGCGTGGCGGGACGAGGTCACCGCCGACGGCACCGTCGAGGACCGGGAGCGCACCGACCACCTGGAGCGGCACCTGGCGGCGTGCGCGGCGGCGGTCGACCGGGGCGTGCCGCTGGCCGGCTACTTCGTCTGGTCGCTGCTCGACAACTTCGAGTGGTCGTACGGGTACGACAAGCGCTTCGGGCTGGTGCACGTGGACTACCCCACCCAGCGCCGGACGGTCAAGGCGAGCGGCCTGCGCTACGCCGAGCTGATCCGCGCCCACCGGCGGCGTACCGGGCGGCTGACGCCCTCCCGGTGAGCCGGCGACGATCCGCCGGACCCCTCGGAGTCCCGGTCCCGCCCGGGACTCCGAGGGTCACCCGCCGGGCGGGGTCAGCAGAACCAGCCGTCCTGCACCCAGCCGCGCCGGTTGACGTGCCCGTAGGCGAAGCCGTAGACGTAGCCGCCGCTGCGCGGCCCCTCGACGAGGAACGTCTGGCCGCGGTAGAGAGTGCCCATCCACGCCCCGACCGGGGCGGTGCGGACGAAGAGGTCCTCGGCGCACACCGTCTCCCGCTGCCCGATCGTCCCGTTCGCGGCGTGCCCGGCCGACGGCGTGAGCGCCAGTACGGCGCAGACGGTCGCCAGCAACGCGCCGAGCCGGCGCGGCACTCCCCCGCTCACCACGAGTCGTAGCCCCCGATGCACTCGCTGCGCACGTAGCCCCAGTCGTTGGGCCCGAAATCGACACCTCCGGGGTGGAAACCTTCCTTCCCGCCCCCCTAACGAATACGTCGAAAACCTTCTATGCCTGCGATCCCCCGCGTCCTCGTGCCGGCGTCCGGGATGCCGATAGGGTCGGGGCCCATGCGGACGAAGCAGGAACTGGGCGCGGCCATCCGGCGGGACCGGCGGGCCGTCCTCGTCGTCAACGCCCACTCCCGCCGTGGCCGCCAACTGCACGAGCAGGCCCGGGCCCGGCTGACGGCGGCCGGCTTCCACCTGCTGGGCGACCACCCCGTCGAGCAGCCCGGCCAGCTCGAACGCGTCCTCACCGCGGCCGTCGACCTCGGGCCGGACCTGCTGGTGGCCGGCGGCGGGGACGGCACCCTCAGCACCGCCGCGCGGCTGCTCGCCCACCGCGACATGGCGCTCGGCCTGCTGCCGCTGGGCACCACCAACAACTTCGCCCGCACCGTCGGCGTCCCGCTCGACCTCGACCGGGCCGTCGACGTGCTGACCGGCGGCACGGTGATCGACGTCGACCTCGGCCTCGCCGGCGACATGCGGTTCACCAACCACGTCGGTGTCGGCCTCTCCGCCGACATCATGCTGCGGACGCCGCCGCGCCTGAAGCGGGTCACCGGCCGGCTGGCGTACCCGCTCACCGCCCTGGCCCTGCTGGCCCGGCACCGCCCGCTGCGGGTCACCGTCCGCGCCGGGGACGCCCGGCACGAGTTCCGCACCCACCAGGTGTACGTGGCCAACGGCGGCTTCCACGCCGGACGCCCGATCGCCGCCGACGCCGACGCCGACGACCGGCTGCTGGTCGCGTACCCGGTCGGCGGCGCGAACCGCCGTGGACTGCTGCGCGACACGGCCCGCAACGCGGTGACCGGGCACCGGCGCTCCGTCGGCGACGAGCCGTTCCTCGCCGTCGGGGAGCTGTGGCTGGAGACCGACCGGCCGGCGCGCGTCGAGGTCGACGGCGAGCTGTGCGGCCGTACGCCGATCCGGATCGGCCTGGACGCCAACGCGCTGCGCGTGATGGCGCCGGCCGGGAGCCCGGACCGCTGACCCGCGCGGCCGGCCGGGGTGCTACTCCGCCCGGTCCGCCGCGTCGAGGGCCGCCAGGAAGTCGGCGACGAGGTCCTCGGTGTCCTCGATGCCGGTGGAGACCCGGACGAGGCCCTCGCCGATGCCGGTGGCGGCCAGCTGCTCGGCGTCGACGATCCCGGCCCACATCGAGCGCGGGTGCACCACGAGGGTGCTGACGCTGCCCAGGCTGGCCGCCCGCTTGGCCAGGCGGAGGCCGTCGAGCAGCCCGGCCGCCGCCCGCCCGTCGCGCAGCTCGACGCTGAGCACCCCGCCGAAGCCGGTCATCTGCCGGCCGGCCAGCTCGTGCTGGGGATGCGTCGGCAGCCCCGGGTAGCGGACCCGCCGCACGGCCGGGTGGCCCTCGACCGCCCGGGCCAGGGCCAGCGCGTTGGCGTTGTGCCGGTCCACCCGCAGCGACAGGGTGCGGATGCCCCGCAGCAGCAGCCAGGCGTCGATGGGGCCGAGGGTGCTGCCGGTGACGATGGCGGTCTGCCAGACCCGGTCGACGAGGTCGGCGGAGCCGACGACCACCCCGGCCGAGACGTCGGAGTGCCCGCCGAGGTACTTCGTCCCGCTGTGCCACACCAGGTCGGCGCCGAACTCCGCCGGCCGCTGGTTGACCGGGGTGGCGAAGGTGTTGTCGACCGCGACCAGCGCGTCGTTGGCGTGCGCCAGCTCGACGACGGCGGCCAGGTCGGTCAGTTCGAGCAGGGGGTTGCTCGGGGTCTCCACCAGGACCAGCCGGGTCTGCGGGCGCAGCGCCCGGACGAAGGCCTCGGTGTCGGTCTGGTCCACCTGGGTGAAGGCCACCCCGAAGCGGGCCAGCAGGCCGGTGACCAGGGACGTCGTGCCGCCGTACGTGCTGCGCTGCACGATGACGTGGTCCCCGGCGGAGAGCAGGGCCAGGGCGATCGTGCTGATCGCGCCCATCCCGGAGGCGGTGACCAGGCCCGCCTCGACGCCCTCCAGCTGGGCGACCACGGCGGCGACCTGCGCGTGGTTCGGGTTGCCGTAGCGCGTGTAGAAGGCGTTGCCCCGGGTCTCGGTGGCGACGGCGGCGAACTGCTCGTCGGACTCGGCGCTGAAGGTGGCGCTCTGCACGATCGGCGGCGACACCGCCCCGCCCGGGCTCAACCCGTCGTCGCCGTGGACAGCGATCGTGCCGGTGCCGGTCACAGGTTCTCCTCACGTGGTGGGCTGCCCGCCGGGACGGCGGGTCGGACAGGTGCGGGCGTCACCCGGGCGGCGGGCGCCCGACGACGGCTCGTCCGCGTGGACGCTCCCGGCGGACGGGCGGTCACCCGGCCGGGACGGGCACGGCCACCGGGGGCTGCGCGGGCGCGGCCCGGTCGGTGAGCATCCGCAGCGCGTCGCGGTGCCGGCGCAGCACGGCGTCGTCCAGGTCGGCGACGGCGAGCCCGGGTCCCGTGCCGGCGTCGGCGAGGACCCGACCGTCGGGAGCGTACACGGCGCTGCGACCGGCGAACTCCCAGTCGCCGTGCGATCCCGCGAAGTTGGCGAACAGCACGTAGCAGGTGTTCTCCAGGGCGCGGGCCGGGAAGTACACGCCGCGCCGGTGGTCGGAGTCGCCCGTCGTGAAAGCGCTCGGGCACAGGTAGGCGTCGGCGCCGGCGAGGGCCAGCGCGCGAGCGTGTTCGGGGAAGCTCGCGTCGTAGCAGACCCCCAGGCCGAGCCGCCAGCCGCGCACCTCGACCAGGCAGTCGGCCCGGCCGGGCACGAACAGCTCGCGCTCGTCGCGGTCGAGGTGGCGCTTGTCGTACGCGGCGGCGGGCCGGCCGTCCGCGCCGACCACCAGGGCGCCGATCGCCCAGCCGTCGGCACGTCGCCGGCAGCCGCCGACCACCGCCACCACCCGGTGGGTGCGGCAGGCCTCGGCGACGACGTCGAGCGGGTCACCGCCCGCCTCGACGGCGCACCGCGCGATGTCGTCGTGCAGCAGTCCGATGTCGTAGCCGCAGAGCGACAGCTCGGGGAAGACGACGAGGTGGACGCCGCGGGCCGCCGCCTCGGCGATGCTCCGCGCCGCGGTCCGCGCGTTGCCGGCGAGGTCGCCGGGGACGGCGGTGACCTGGGCGGCCGCGACCCGCAGCGGGGCGCGGCCGGCGGGGTGGGCGGCCGTCACACGGCCCCCAGCCACCAGCGCAAACCGAAGAAGACCACCAGGCCCACCGTCCAGACGATCATGAAACGCTCGACGAAGAGGCCGGTCACCAGCGTGACCAGGCCCGCCACCAGGTACGGGACGGTGACGACGGTGATCTCGATCCGGTTGTCCACCGGGGCGATCACCGACGGGACGGCGATGGCCGCCAGCAGCGCCGGCGGGAGGTAGCCGAGGAAGACCTTGACGTCGTCGGGGAGCACCCGGTCGCGGAAGACCAGCAGCGGCAGGTACCGGGGCGCGAAGGTGGCGAGCCCCATCCCGAGGATGAGCAGCAGCATGGACATTCCGGTCACCTTCCGTCCGTGTCACGGGCCGTCTCGACGGCCCGGCGTTCCCCGGCCGCCGCCCCGGCGGTCCGCGGCTGCGGCGTTCTCGGCTCCGGCCCGCCCGACTCCGCCGTCTCCCCTGGCGTCTCCCCCGGCTCGCCCGGTTCCTCCCCCGGCTGGCCCGGCTCCGCCGGCTTCGGCGGGAACCACCGCCGTTCCACCAGCTCGCAGGCCATGCCGACGAACGCGCCGCCGAACGCCGCCACGATCAGGCCGAGGTTGTAGGGCAGCCCGAGCAGGAGCAGGGCCAGCGCCCCGGCGGAGACCGCCGTCGTCCAGACCTTCCAGCCGACCAGCGCCGAGGCGAGCACGACCAGGAAGACGGCGGTCATCGGGAAGTCCAGGCCGGAACGCAGCCGCTCCGGCAGCAGGTGCCCGGCGATCATGCCGACCACCGTGGCGACAGCCCAGTTGACGTACATGACCGCGGAGGCGCCGAAGTAGAACATGCTCTTGCGCCGGGCCGGCTCGTCGCCCTTGATCCGGTCGAAGGCCACGAAGAACACCGCGTCGATCAGGCCGAAGCCCAGCAGCAGCCGCCAGCGCTGCGGCAACTCGCGCACGTGCGGCGCGAGCAGCGTGGAGTAGATCAGCATCCGCAGGCTGAGGATCAGCGTCGTCAGGACGATGACCGGCCAGGCCGCCCCCTCCGAGATCAGCTTGAAGCCGATGAACTGGGCGGTCCCGGAGTTGACCACCATGGCCAGGCCGAACGTCTCCAGGTAGGACAGGCCGGCGGCCAGGCCGAGGGTGCCGCCGATCACGCCCAGCGGAAAGGCGGAGAGCAGGAACGGCACCATCGAGCGGGCGCCGGCGACGAACTCGTCCCGCGCGGTCGGCGTACGGTCAGACATGGTTCTCCCCAGGACGGCGGGCGGACGGTACGGCGGCGGCCGCCGGCGGCGCGCCCGGACCCGTCGCGCCGACGATAGCGGCCACGTCGGCCGCGCGGGTGCGGCAGAAGTAGTGTCCGCCCCCGTCGATCTCCCTCAGCTCCACGTCGGCGGCGACCCGCCGCCACGCCTCGTGCGCCGCGCCCGGCCCGGCCGTCAACGGGTCGTCGGCGGCCACGACCACCGTGACCGGCACCGGCAGCGGCTCCCCCACCCGGTCCCGCAGGTAGCGGTGCGAGCCGACGGCGTCGTGCCGGAAGGCGGCGACCAGGGCGTCGACGTGCCCCGCGTCCAGGCCGTCCAGCTCGGTGAAGCCGGTCTGGTCCACCAGCCAGCCCACCACGTCCGCCGGCGCCATGCCGGTGACCTCCGCGATGCTGGCGTCGATCTCCTCCGGCCCGCGCAGCAGCTTGCCGCCGAGGAAGAGCCGCTCGGGTGGCCGGCCGGCGGCGGCGAGCAGCCGGGTGACCTCGATCGCCGCCGCCGCGCCGACGCAGTGCCCCCAGACCAGCACCGGCCGGCCGCCCAGCTCCCCGATCTCGGCGGCCACCCGGCGGGTCAGCTCCGGCAGGTCCAGCAGCGGCTCGGGCCGGCTGACGTCGTGCCCCGGCAGCGCCACGGCGTGCACCGCGATCCGGTGCGGGGCCAGCGCCTCGGCCAGCGGCCGGAAGGCGAGCGGGTTGCCCGCCGCGTACGGGAAGCAGACCAGGACCCGGTCGTGCGCGGCGTCCGGCGGGGACAGCGGTTGCAGCAGCCGGTCCTCCGGCGCGGCGTCCGCCTCGACGGCCCGGGCCAGCGGGCCGAGCGTGGAGGTGGTCATCAGCTGCCGCAGGGTGACCAGGGGCCGTAGCGCGGCGATCACCCGCATCGCGGCGAGCGAGTTGCCGCCCAGGTCGAAGAAGTTGTCCTCCTCGGCGATCCCGGCCAGCGGCA
This sequence comes from Micromonospora sp. NPDC049060, assembly GCF_040649055.1. Classification (NCBI taxonomy): domain Bacteria; kingdom Bacillati; phylum Actinomycetota; class Actinomycetes; order Micromonosporales; family Micromonosporaceae; genus Micromonospora; species Micromonospora sp. NPDC049060. The sequence goes on along the minus strand of NZ_JBEZEV010000031.1, from coordinate 49,890 downwards.
CGTCGAGCGCCGCCGCCCACGCCTCGGCGATCCGCCGGGCGACGGGCGTGCCCGGCGCGGTCCGCCCCGCCGGCGCCGCCGGCCGGCGCGTCGCCGGTGCGGCCCGGTCGAAGCGGCGCCGGGTCGGGGCGACCCGGGGCTCGGGCAGGCCGGGCCGCAGCCCGTCGTGGGCGCGCTCCGGGTCGGTCGCCAGCTCCGCCAGCACCCGCCGGTACACCTCGCCGATGCCCGCCGCCTGCTCCGGCGTGAAGGCCGCCGAATGGTAGTGCAGGCTCAGCCGGACCCGGTCGGTGAAGAAGTCCCGCATGAACTCGGCGCGCAGCGCGAACTCCGTCTCCGTGCTCACCTGCACGTCGAGCAGGTCGAAGCCGGGCAGCTCGCGCAGCTGCTTGAGCAGGTAGAAGTGGGTGTAGTTGAAGACGGTCTCGAACAGCAGGTCGGTGGTGCCGGCGTCCGCCTTCATCTGCGCCATCGGGTAGCGCCGGTGGGGCAGCAGGTCCGCCTCCGCGCGGTACACCGCCCGGACCAGGTCGGCCCAGGAGCCGCCGCCCAGGTCCACCCGCATCGGCACGGTGTTGAGGAACAGCCCCAGCGCCCCCGTGGCGCCCTCCGCCTCCGGCCGGCCGCTCTGCTCGTACCCGGTGACGACCTCGGTGTCCCCGGCGAGCGCGCCGACCACCTTGACGTGCGCGGCCAGCAGCACGGTCTTCAGCGGCACCGCCAACCGGTCGGCCGCGCGCAGCAGCCGCTCGGAGAGCGCGTCGTCGATCTCCACCTCGTGGAAGACGACGGGCCGCTCGGCCGGCGCCTCCGGCGGCTGCCACCGGGGCAGCTCGGTGACCCCGCCCGCGGCGAGGACGCCGCGCCAGAAGTCGCGGTCCGCCGCCGACTCCAGCGCCCGGCGTTCCAGCCCGATGTAGTCGCGGAAGTGGTTCTCCGCCGGTCCCTCGTCCGGCCGGTCCCCGGCCAGCAGCCGGTAGTAGGTGTCGAAGAGCTGGGTGTGCAGCAGGGTGATGCTCCAGCCGTCCAGCGCCGAGTTGTGCTGGCTGACGCTGTAGCGGTACAGCTCGTCGCCGAGGACGTGCACGTGGATGCGGACCAGGCCCGGCTCCTGCCAGCGGAACCGGTACGACTGCTCGCGCGCGTGCCAGTCGGCGTGCCAGCGTTCCTGCTCGGCCGGGTCGCGGTCGCGCAGGTCCACCACCCACAGCGGGCTCGGCGCGTCGGCGTGCACGAGTTGCAGGTACTCGCCGAAGCCGGTCAGGTGGTAGCTGGTCCGGAAGATCGGGTGCCGCGCGACGAGGATCCGCACCGCCTCGGTGAACGTCGCCTCGTCGAAGGGCGCATTGATCAGGAAGCTGATGATGTCGTGGTACTGGGCGGCGCCCCGGGACAGCTCGTTCTCGTAGATCAGCCCCGCCTGGAGCTGCCCGAGCGGGTACGCGTCGACCACCCCGTCCGGCAGCAGGGCCCGGTCCGCCTCGTCGAGCAGGGCGAACGGCGGGTGCGCCACCGCCCGTTCCGCGCCCGGCGGGCCGGCCGCGAGCAGCGCCGCGATCGTCGGGTGGCGGAACAGCTGCTGGAACGTGAGGTCCACCCCGGCGGCGTGCGCCCGGGCCAGCACGGTGACGAAGTGGATCGAGTTGCCGCCGATGGCGAAGAAGTTGTCCTCCACGCCGACCCGGTCGAGACCCAGCACCTCGGCCCAGATGTCGGCGAGGATCCGCTCGGGCCCGGTGCGCGGCGCCACGTACGGCCGCTCGGGCGCGGCCGGCTCGGGCAGCGACCGCCGGTCCAGCTTGCCGCTGCCCGACAGCGGGAACTCCGCCAGCTCGACCACCCGGGCGGGGACCAGGTAGCCCGGCAGCAGGGTGCCGAGGTGGGCGGTGAGCGTCGCCTCGCCCACCGGCTCGTCGGCGACCACGTAGCCGATCAGGTTGCCGTCGCGGGCCACCACCACCGCGTCCTTGACGGCCGGGTGCCCGCGCAGCGCCTCCTCCACCTCGCCCAGCTCGACGCGGTAGCCGCGAACCTTCACCTGGTGGTCGAGGCGGCCGAGGTAGTCGAGCGTGCCGTCGGGCAGCAGCCGGGCCAGGTCGCCCGTGCGGTACACCCGCTCCTCGCCCACCTCCGGCGCGGCGACGAAGCGGTCCCGGGTCAGCTCCGGGCGGTTGAGGTAGCCCCGGGCGAGCTGCACCCCGGCGACGCACAGCTCCCCCGGCACCCCCACCGGCTGGGGGCGTAGCCGCTCGTCGAGCACGTACAGGCGGGTGTTGTCCACGGGCCGGCCGATCGGCACCCGCTCCCGGCCGGGCCGGCAGCGGTGGTGGGTGACGTCGACGGTGGCCTCGGTGGGGCCGTACAGGTTGACAAGCGTCGCGCCGGGCAGCAGCTCCGCGAGCCGGTCCACCTGCCGGGGACCGAGCGCCTCGCCGCTGGCGAAGACCTGCCGCAGGCTCGCCAGCCGGCCGGTGTCGGCGGTGCCGAGGTAGTCGAGGAACGCGCCCAGCATCGACGGCACGAAGTGCACGGTGGTGACGCCGTGCGCCTCGACCGCCCCGATGATGGCCTCCGGGTCGCGCTCCGCGCCAGCGGGAAGCAGGCAGACGGAGGCGCCCTCGCGGGCCCACCAGAACAGCTCCCACACCGACACGTCGAAGGTGGTGGGGGTCTTGTGCAGGATCACGTCGGCGGGGCCGATCGGGTACAGCCGCTGCATCCAGGCCAGCCGGTTGGCCAGCGAGCGGTGCTCGATCATCGCGCCCTTCGGGGCGCCGGTCGAGCCGGAGGTGTAGATGACGTACGCGAGGTCCCGCCCGTGGCGCGGCGCGTCGGGGCCGGGCGACGGGACGGCGGCGGGCACCGGGCCGGCGGTCGGCAGCGGGAGCACCGGCACGCCGTCCGGGACCCGCGCCGGGTCGGCGGCGAGCACCACAGCGGCCCCGCTGTCGTCGAGCAGGTAGGCGACGCGCGCCGCCGGGTAACCGGGGTCGACCGGCAGGTAGGCGCCGCCGGCCCGCAGGGTGGCCAGGATCGCCACCAACTGCTCGCGGGAGCGCTCGGCGAGCACGCCGACGATCGACTCCGCGCCCACCCCGGCGCCGCGCAGCCGCTCGGCGTACGCGGCCACCCGGGCCTCCAGTTCCGCGTACGTCCAACTGCCGGCCGCGGTACGGACGGCGACGGCGTCCGGGCGGGCGGCGGCCCACCGGGCGACCCACTCGTCCGGCCGGCCGGCCGGGTCCTGGCCGACGCCGGTGTCGTTGACCTCCCGCAGCACGTCCCGGTCGCCGTCCGTCAGCAGGCTCAGGTCCGCCACCGGCGCGTCCGGCTCCGCCAGCGCCCGACCCAGCAACAGCGCCAGGTGGGCGCCGATCCGCTCGGCCGTGGCGCCGTCGTAGCGGCGGGCGTCGTGGTGGACCGTCACCTCGGCGGCGCCGAGGGCGAAGAACACCCCGACCCCGGCGCCGTCCGGGGCGCCGCCCCCCACCGCCACGTCGACGAGCGGGTGCGGGCCGGGACCGGCGTCCGCCGCCAGTTCCTCGGCCAGCAACTCGACCGGGTAGTCGGCGTGGCGCGCCGCCTCGGGCACCGCCGTGCGCAACTGCCCGACCAGGTCGCGGTAGCTGCTCTCCGCCGCGCAGCGCACCCGCAACGGCAGCATCCCGGCCAACTGCCCCGGCTCGCCCGGACGGCCGACGAGCATGTCGTCGGCGCCGGTGTAGCGGCGCAGCAGGGCGGCCACCGCGGCCGTCACCAGGACCTGGCGGGCGTCCTCGCCGCCCCGGCCGGCCCGGGTGAGCCGGTCGACCACCGCCTCGTCGAGCGGCACGGTGACGGCCGCCGGCTCGGGCGGGGCGCCGGGCGCCGGGGTGCGGTCGGCGGGGAAGCCGACCGGGTCGGCGCCGGAGCCGAGCACGGCACGCCAGTGGCGGGCGTGCTCCGGGCGGCGCGCCGCGGCGATCTTGAGCTGGCCCCGCGTCATCAGCGACTGCATGATCTCTCCGGCTCACAACTCGATGTCGATGGTGGAGGGTGCCCCGGCGGCGACCCGACGGGCCCCGGTCAGCTCGCCGACCGGCACCCCGGGGTCGGCCAGGACGGTGTCGGCGATCTCCAGCCAGAGGTCGGCGAAGGCCCGCACCGTCCCGGGCAGGAACAGCCCGGCGTCGTACGCCCAGTGCACGCGCAGCGAGTCCGCGCGCTCGTAGACCTGCATGTCCAGGTCGAACATGGCCTGGCCGGTGGGCGCGACGGCCAACTCGACCCGCCGCCCCAGGAAGTCGGCGGCGGCCACCTCGGCGTGCTGCATCGCGAACAGCGTGTCGAAGAGCGGATGCCGGTCCTGGTCGCGGACCGGCAGCACCTCGGCGACCAGCGTGTCGAACGGGTAGTCCTGGTGCGCGAACGCGTCGACCACGTCGTGCGCCACCTCGGTCAGCAACTCCCGGAAGGTGGCCTCCGGCCGCACCCGGTGCCGCAGGCAGACCGTGTTGACCAGCATCCCCATGGTCGCGTCCAGGCCCGGGGCGCCGCGACCGGCCACCGGGGTGCCCACCGTGACGTCGGTCCCGCCGGTCGCCGCGGCGAGGAAGGTCGCGTAGCAGGCGAGCAGCACCTGGAACAGGGTCACCCCCTCGCGCCGGGCCAGCGCCCGCAGCGCGGCGGTCCGCTCCGCCCCGACGTCGAACTCGACCGTGCCGGCCCGCGCCGTCGCCGGGCGGCCGGTCAGCCGCGCCGCGTCGGTGGGCAGCCGCAGGGGCGCCGGCGGCTCGGCGAAGCGCCGCCGCCAGTAGTCGCCCCCGGGCGGCTCCCCGGCGGCGGCCCACACCGCGTAGTCGGCGTACTGGGCGGGGACCGGCGGTGGCTCGCCGCCGGCGTAGACGGTGTCGACCTCGCGCAGCAGCAACGCCAGGGAGAGGCCGTCGGTGACGATGTGGTGCAGGTCCAGCGCCAGCACCGGGCCGTCGCCGGTACGCCGCAGGCCGGCCCGCAGCAGCGGCGGGGCGGCCAGGTCGAACGGCTCGACCGGCAGCGTCCCCGTGCCCTCGACCTCCGGCAGGTCGAACCCGACGGCCGGCAGCACCCGCTGCACCGGCCGGCCCGCCTCGGTGCCGAAGGCGGTGCGGAGGATGTCGTGCCGGGCGATGACGGCGCGGAACGCGTCCGCCAGGCGGGCGCGGTCGACGTCCGCCGGCAGCGGCACCAGCAGCGGCAGGTTGTAGGTCACCGACGCGGGGTCGCGGGACTGGGCGAGGAAGACGCGGCGCTGCTGCGGGGAGAGCGGGTAGGCGTCCGCCGCCTCGGCGCGGGGCAGCGGCACGGCCGCCCGGGCCCGACCGATCTCCTCGGCGAGACCGGCCACCGTCGGGTGGCGCAGCACCGCCGCGAGGGAGACGCCCACCCCGAGGGCCCGCTGCGCCTCGACGGCCAGCCCGGTCGCGGCGAGCGAGTCGCCGCCGGCGGCGTAGAAGTCGTCGAGCACGCCCAGCTTCGGCACGCCGAGCAGGCGTTCCGCGATGCGTACCAGGACGCGCTCGGTGTCGTCGCGCGGCGGCAGGTACGCCCCGAACCGGTCGTCCGGCTCCACCAGGTCGGCGGGGTCGAGGGAGTCGACCTGCACGATGTGCCGGGGCAGCTCGGCGTCGGGCACTTCCCGGGCGAGCAGGCCGCGCAGGTGCAGCGGGTCGAGGTAGTCCTCGGCCACCACGTACGCGCAGCCGCCCTTGACGGCCACCTCGCGCACCTGGGGCCAGAGGCGGGTCAGCGTGTCGACGTCGGCCATCACCGCTCCGTACCGGTCGCGCCGACCAGGGCGCGCACCGTGGGGTGCACGTACAGGTGGCGGGGGGTGAACTCGCCGAGGCCCTGCGCGCGCAGTTCACGCAGCAGCCGCAGCGCGAGCAGGGAGTTGCCGCCGAGGTCGAAGAAGTTGTCCTCCGGCCCCACCTCGGCGCCGAGCACCCGCTCCCAGACCACCCGGATCCGCTCGGCGCGGCCGGGTCCCGCCCCGGGGTCGGCGGGTTCCCGGGGGGCGGGCAGGGGCCGGGCGGCCGGCGCGGGCAGCCGGGCGGCGTCGAGCTTGCCGTTGGCGGTGAGCGGCAGCGCCGGCAGCGGCGTCACCGTGGCCGGCACCATGTACTCGGGCAGGATCCGGGCCACCCGGCGGCGCAGCTCGGCGGGCGGGTCGGCCCCGTCGGCGAGCACCACGTACGCGTGCAGCCGGGCGTCGGCGGTGTCCACGGTGACCGCCACGGCCAGCACGTCCGGGTCGTCGAGCAGCACCTGGCGGATCTCGTCCAGCTCGATCCGGTAGCCACGGATCTTGACCTGGTCGTCGAGCCGGCCCAGGTGCTCCAGCCGCCCGTCCGGGAGCAGCCGACCCCGGTCGCCGCTGCGGTACATCCGCCCGCCCCGCCAGGGGTCGGGCAGGAAGCGCTGGGCGGTCAGCTCGTCGCGGTGCAGGTAGCCGTCGGCCACCCCGGCGCCGCCGACGTGGATCTCCCCGGCGGCGCCCGGCGGCAGCAGCCGCCCCGCCGGGTCGAGCACGTGGACGTACCAGCCGGGCAGCGGGCGACCCACGGAGCGGGTGCCGGCCAGGGCCAGGCCCCGGTCGATGGTCTGCGCGGTGACGTGCACGGTGGTCTCGGTGATGCCGAACATGTTGACCATCCGGCAGTCGCGCTCCGGGTACCGGTCGAACCAGCCGGTCAGCATGCCGGCGTCCAGCGGCTCGCCGCCGAACACCACCAGGCGCAGCCCCAGCCGGTGCGCGGCGCGCCGGTCGGCGTCGACGAGCTGCGCGAACGCCGACGGGGTCTGGTTGAGCACGGTGACCCGCTCCGCGCGCAGCAGGGCGTGGAACTCGGCCGGGTCGCGGACCACCAGGTGCGGAACGACGACCAGGTGCCCGCCGGTGAGCAGGCAGCCCCAGATCTCCCAGACCGAGAAGTCGAACGCGCTGGAGTGGAACATCGTCCAGGTGTCCGCCGGGCCGAGCCCGAACTCGTCCCGGGTCGCGGCGACCAGGGCCAGCACGTTGCGGTGCGGGACCTGGACGCCCTTCGGCCGGCCGGTGGAGCCGGAGGTGTAGATGACGTACGCGGGGTCGTCCGGGCCGGCCGTCGCCGGCCCGGTGCCCGCCGCGTCGTCGGTGTCGGCGGCGAGCAGTTCGTCGACCTCCACGCCGTCGGCGCCGACGAGCAGGCTCACGCGGGAGTCCTCGACGGTGTAGCGGATGCGCTCGGCCGGGTAGGCGGGGTCGATCGGCACGTAGGCGGCGCCGGCCCTGAGCACGCCGAGCAGCGCCGCCACCAGGTCCACGGAGCGTTCCAGGCAGACGCCGACCCGGGTGCCCGGGCCGCAGCCCCGCGCCCGCAGCGCCGCCGCGATCCGTCCGGCGCGGGCGTCGAGCTGGGCGTACGTGAGCCGGTCGTCGCCGTAGGACACCGCCGGGGCGTCCGGGGTGGCCCGCGCCCACCCGGCCACCCGGTCGTGGATGCCGCCGGTCGGCTCGGGCAGGCCGACGGCCGCCCCGCCGAGGGCCGCGACCCGGTCCCGATCGGCGTCGTCGAACAGGTCGCAGTCGGCCAGCGCGCGGTCGCCGTCGGCGAGGAGCTGGCCGAGGACGCGGGCGACGTAGCCCGCCACCGTGGCGACCACGTCGGCGGACCACACGCCGGTGCGGAAGTCGCAGGTGACGGTGCCGCCGCGCAGCGTCAGGGTGAGCGGCCACGGCGGCGTCAGGCTGGGCAGGTAGGTGTCGGCGGGGCTGTCGGCGGTGAGCACGCCGACCACGGCCTCCGGCGGCCCGGCGTCGGGCGTCCGCCCGGAGGAGGGCCACGGGGCCGGCTCGGCGGGTCGGGTCGCGAGGGCGCGCAGGGTGCCGTCCACCGACACGGGCACGACCGCCGGCCCCTCGTCGCGCAGCGTGCCGACCCGCACCCGGCGCACGCCGCCGAAGCGGGCCAGCACCGCGCCGACCGCGCCGGTCAGCGCCAGCAGGTCGGTCCCGGCGGGCACGGCGAAGGCGTACGACGCGGGCCGGTCGGCGCGCGGGTTCCCGCCCCGCCAGGCGGTGTCGCCCTCGTGTTCCCCGTCGTTTTCGGCCCCGGTCCCGGCCGTCTCGACGGCGGCGCTCCCCGGCGGCTCCGCCTGCCCGGCCGGCCTCGGCTGCCCGGCCGGGTCCGGCGCGACACCCTCGGGGCGGTCCCCGGGCCCCGGGCCGGCGGTCGGCTCCGCCCCGGCCGACGGCGTGGTCCCGGCCGCCTCGACGGCCAGCTCGCCCAGCGCGCGGCCGTTGAGCGGGCCACGCCGGGCGACGAGCACCAGGTCGGCGCCGTCGTCGTGGCGCAGCAGCACCGCCCGCACCGGCGGACCGTCGGCGGGCAGCGGTCGCGCCAGTTCGGCGGCGCGGCGCGCGGCGGCCGCCGACGCGGGCACCCGGTCCACCCAGAGCCGGGCGGCGTCGAGGCCCCGCCGCGCCAGCGCGGCGGCGAACCGGGCGGCGACCTCGGCGGGGTCGCCGGCGACGGCCACCGCCGCCGCGTGGCAGGAGCGGCCCGGGTCGGACTGTTGTCGGGTGGGCTGTGGACGGCTGCTCATCGGGTCGTGAATCCTCCGTCGACGGTGATGACCGAGCCGGTGACCTGCGACGACTCGTCGGAGGCCAGCCAGAGTGCGGCCTGGGCCACCGAGTCGGGCTCGATCAGGGCGTTCATCGGCTGGGCCTGGACGAACGTCTCCTCGTGCTCGGCGACCGGCACCTCCAGCGACCGGGCGATCTCGGCCAGCATCCGACCCTCGACGTACGGATCGTCGCGCACCGAGCCGGGGCACAGGGCGTTGACCCGCACCTTCAGCGGCGCGTAGTCCAGCGCCGCGGCCCGGGTCAGGCCAACCAGGCCGTGCTTGGCGGCGACGTACCCGGCGAAGTGCCGGTAGCCGACCAGGCCGGCGGTCGACGCCACGTTGACGATGCTCCCGGCGCGCTGCCGGCACATCACCGCGCCGACCGCGCTGACCATCCGCCACGGGCCGGAGAGGTCGACGTCGAGCATGAGCTGCCACTCGGCCTCGCTGATCTCGTGCACCGGCTTGCCGGAGGGCGCCGCGATGCCGGCGTTGTTCACCAGGACGTCGATCCGGCCGAACCGGTCCAGGCAGAGCGCGACGGCGGCCCGGACCGCGTCGAGGTCCCGCACGTCGGCCTCGACCGGGTACGCGGCCACCCCCAGCTCCGCGCAGAGCTTGGCGGTGTGCGTGAGCTGGCTGGCCGAGCCGAGCGGGTACGGCACGTCGGGCAGGTCGTGGGCCACGTCCACCAGGACCAGGTCGGCGCCCTGCGCCGCGAAGGCGGTCGCGCAGGCCCGGCCCAGCCCTCGCGCCGCGCCCGTGATGATCGCGGTCCGGCCGGCCAGCCGGCCCGGCGTCGGCTCAGGCACCGGCCAGCCTCCGTCGCACCAGCGCCAGCAGCTCGGCCGGGTCGTCGGCGAGGTACATGTGTCCACCGGGGACGGTGAGGGAGGCGAACCCGGCGGAGGTGACCCGGTCCCAGCCGGCCAGCGCCGACGCGGCCACCAGGGTGTCGTCGGCACCGCGCAGCGCGGTCACCGGCACGTCCAGCCGCTTGTCGCCGCCCGGCCGGTAGCCCTCGTGCAGCTCCACGTCGGCGCGCAGGGTCGGCAGCAGCAGCTCCCGCATGTCGGGGTCGGCCAGCGCCGGGTGCGTGTAGCCGGCGAACTCCTCCACCCGCGCCACGAACTCGTCGTCGGGCAGGTCGGCGGCCGTGTGGTCGCGGCCCGACCACGGGTCGGGCGAGCCGCTGACGAACAGGTGCGCCAGCCGCACCCCGACCGCCTGGGCCAGCCGGCCGGCCATCTCGTACGCGAGCACCGCGCCCATGCTGTGGCCGAACAGCGCCACCCGGTCGCGGCCGGCGACCAGTTCGAGCACCTCGTCGAGGAGCCCGTCGACGGCCTGGTCCATCCGGCGGTACGGCTCCTCGACGAAGCGCTTCTCCCGGCCCGGCAACTGCACCGGGAGGATCTCCAGGTCGGGCGGTGCGACCCGCTGCCACGGTTGATACACCGAGGCGCCCGCGCCGGCGTACGGGAAGCAGAGCAGTGACGTGACGGTCAAGACGGCTCCTTGCCGAGGAGGGCGGACCGGACGGCGCCGAGCAGTCCGGGGTCGGCCCGGGCGAGCAGGTCGTGCCCGCCCGGGACGGTGACGGTGGTGCAGCCGGCGGTGGTGAGGTCGGCCCACGCCGCCGTCCCGACGTCGTCGACGTGCGGGTCGGCGTCGCCGCGGATCGCGGTGACCGGCACGCCGATCGGGCCGGCGTCGCGGTAGCGGTAGCTGCGGCCGAGTTCGAAGTCGGCGCGGGCCGCCGGCAGCGCGGCGGCGGCCAGCTCCGGGTGCGCGGCGACGGCCGCCGGCATCGTGCCCAGCGCGACCAGCTCGGCGAGGAACGTGGCGTCGTCGGCGCCGGAGTGGTCCGGTTCGACCTCGGCGCGGTGCGGGGCGACAGCCGAGGAGACCACCAGCAGATCGGCCGGGCGGTGCCCGCGTCGCTCCAGCCGGCGGACCAGCTCGAACGCCACGTACGCGCCGAGGCAGTCGCCGTAGACCGCGTAGGGCCGGTCCAGGTGCGGCGCCAGGGCCGCCTCGAGGGCCTGCACCAGCGGCGTCATCCGTCGTGGCGCGGGATCGGCGACCCGCTCTCGGCGGCCCGGGTACTGCACCGCGTTCACCTCGACGGCGCGCGGCAGCCCCGCCCGCCAGGTCTCGAAGGCCCCGGCGTTGCCGCCCGCGTAGGGCAGGCAGAACAGGCGCAGGGCGGGCCGGGCGACGGGCGCCCGGACCACCAGCCACGGGTTCTCAGCCATCGCGGCTCACCCGCTCGACGACGGCGCCGTAGCTGCCCAGCGCGACGAACTCCGGCAGGGTGATGGTGCTGCCGTGGCGCTGCCGCAGCGCGGTGACCAGGCGCAGCGCGCGCAGCGAGTCGCCGCCCGCGGCGAGGAACTCCGCCCGCTCGCCGCGCGGCGCCACGCCGACGACCTCCTGCCAGACCGACGCGACCCGGGCCGCCCAGCGGTCCCGGGCGTCCCCGTCGCGCGGGGCGGGGACGACGGGACCCGACGGTCCGACGGCCGGCAGCGGCGCCGTCGGGTCGGTCGCCAGCAGCCGGCGGTACGCCTCGGCCAGCCGGTCGGCCCGCGCCTCGTCGACGTGCCGGGCGTCGTACTGGAGGGTCAGGGCGAGCTGGCCGGTCGCCGGGTCCACCTCCACGTCGACGGCGAGGCTGAACGCCACGTCGACAGTGATGCCCCGGCTGTCGACGATGCGGCTGCCACGGCCCCCGCCGCCCTCGCCCTCCTCGGCGCCGCCGTGGAAGTGGGTCCAGTTGAAGAAGTGGTCGAACCGGGGCCCGGCCCCGCCCGCACGGACGATCTCGGCGAGCGGGAACCGGTGGTGGCCCATCAGCGACCGCTCCGCCTGCCAGGCGTCGGCGGCCAGCTCGGCCAGCGACCGGGTGCCCAGCACGGCGCTCACCGGCAGGGTGTTGAGGAACAGCCCGAGCGTGGCGTCGCTCCCCTCGGCCTCGGGCCGGGCGCCGACGACCAGCCCGGTCACCACCTCGTCCCGGCCGGCGACCTCCCCGATCACCCGCAGGTGGACCGCGAGCAGCCAGGACTTGGCCGGTACGCCGGCGGCCCGGGCGGCCTCGGTGACGGCGTCGGTGGTGGACGCCGCCAGCGGCACCCGACGGGTGGTGGTGATCCGTGGCTCCGCCCCGCCGAGCAGCAGCGGCGGCACGCCGCCGGCGCCCTCGAGCCAGAACCGGCGCGACCCGGCGTCCGCCACGGCCTCCCGTTCCGCCGCCACGTACGCGCGGAAGGGCAACGTCGGGCGGTGCGGCACGGACAGCCCGGCGCGGCGCCGGTCGTACGCGGCCAGCAGCTCGCCGAGGAGGAGGTGCAGGCTCCAGCCGTCGAGGATCGCGTGGCACTCCGCCACGATCAGGGTGAAGGTGTCGGTGTCGTCGCGCACGGCGTGCAGCCGCAGCAGCGGCGGCCGGTCCCAGTCGAAGGGCCGCACCCGCTCGGCCGCCACCAACTCGTCGACGCGGGCCCGGCGGGTGGCCTCGTCGGCGTCGGTCAGCTCCGTCACCGGCACCTCGACCGGCACCTCGGCGTGCACCAGTTGCAGCGGCTCGGTGTGGGCGCCGAGGGAGAAGCCGGTCCGTAGCACCGGGTGCCGCGCGACCAGGTCGGCCAGCGCGGCGCGCAGCGCCTCCGCCTCCAGCGGCGCGTCGACGCGGTGCGCGGTGACGTTGTGGTACATCGCCGGGTCGCCGGTCAGCTCGCAGTGGTAGACCATGCCCTGTTGCAGCGCGGTCATCGGGTAGGCGTCGGTCAGCCCGGCGGGCAGGCGGTCCCGGTCGGCGGCGACGACCAGGGCGAACGGCTCCGCCGCCCCGGCCACGTCGGAGGCGTCGGTGGCGTCGGCGTCGGGCCCGGTGAGGGTGATCTCGCCGTGCGCGACCAGTTCCCGGATCGACTGGTGCACGAAGATGTCGCCGAGCCGGAACGACAGGCCGCGCCGGTTCGCCGCGACCTGCATCTGGATGCTGCGGATCGAGTCGCCGCCGAGGGCGAAGAAGCTGTCGGTCACCCCGACCGACTGCGTGCCCAGGACCTCCCGCCACGCCTCGACGAGGATCTCCTCGGCCCGGTTGGCCGGCGCCACGGCCGGCTCCCGCCGGGCCCGGTCGAGCTCCGGCGCGGGCAGCGCGGCCCGGTCGAGCTTGCCGTTGCGGGTCAGCGGCAGGTCGTCGAGGAGCACCACGGCCGCGGGGACCAGGTGGGCGGGCAGCCGCTGGGCGAGCCAGTCGGTCAACCGGGCCTCCAGCGGGCCGGCGGCCGGGCCGTCCGGGACCGCCACCGCGGGCCGCGGGTCGGCGGCGTACTCGGGACGCACGGCGTGCAGGGTGTGCCGGTCGGTGCCGGTGAGCAGGTCGTCCTGGCGGGTGACCACGTCGAACCCGCGGTCCTCGAAGAGGGCGATCAGCTCGTCCAGGCGCCCCTCGGTGCCGGTGCCGACGGCGTCGTGCACCTCCATGGCGACCTGCGCGATGAGCGGCCAGTGCCGCTCCTCGATGCCGGCGAGCACGTCGGCCTCGGCCCGCTGCACGTCGATCTTCAGCAGGTCGATGCGCTCCGGCGCGACCTCGTCGATGACCTCCGACAGCGGGCGCACGTCGACTGTCACCTCGGCGCCGTCGAAGCGCTCCGCCAACAGCTCGTCGACCCGCTCCAGCAGGGTCTCCCGGTCGGACTCGCCCCGGTCGCGCTCGTTGGCGAGGAACCGCTTGATCACGGCGACCTCGGCCGCCGGGTCGGCGTACGCGGCCTGGCCGGACATCATCGAGTAGCCCGGGTAGTAGGTGAAGGAGACCTGCCCCGGCGCGGTGGACAGACCCACCGGGTGCACGGTGGCCGGCACGCCGAACTCCTCGACGTTGCGCCGCAGGGCCGCCACGACCGACGGCACCGGCTCGAAGGCGTGGATTGTCGCGTCCGGGCAGGCCGCGTGGACGAACAGCGAGAACATGCCGATGTTGGCGCCGACGTCGAAGACCGTCGCGCCCCGGCGCAGCACGATGCCGTCGCGCAGGTAGACCCGCTGCGTGAAGATCTCGTCGTACAGGTAGCGGGTCTCGTGCGGGTTGATCCCGGCGACCCGGTCCAGGTCGACGTCGACGGCCGGCGCGGCCGGGCGGACGTAGCCGACGAGGCGGTCGCCGTGCCCGTCGTCGTCGCGGGCCACGACCGCCGCGTCGGCGACCTCCGGGTGTGCCCGCAGCGTCGCGGCCACCTCGCCCGGCTCCACCCGGAAGCCGTGGATCTTCACCTGGTCGTCCAGCCGGCCCAGGTAGCTCAGGCGCCCCTCGGCGTCGAAGCGCACCCGGTCGCCGGTGCGGTAGACACGCTCCGTCCGGCCGCCGGGCAGGGCGGCCCGGACGAACCGGCGGCCCGTCGTCTCCGGGTCGCCCAGGTAGCCGTCGGCCAGCTGCGGCCCGCTGACGCAGAGCTCGCCGGCCACGCCGGGCGGCACCGGCCGCAGCCGCTCGTCGAGGACCCACGCGCCGACGCCCGGCAGCGGACGGCCGATGGTCGGCGCCGTCGCGGGGCGGATCTCGGCGGCGGTGCTGTCCACGGTGCACTCGGTGGGCCCGTACAGGTTGACCGCCCGGACGCCGGGCAGCGCGGCGAGGGTGTCCCAGAGGTCCGGCGGGATCGCCTCGCCGCCCACCAGCAGCAGCTCCGGCAGCCGGGCGTCGCCGGCCCCGGCGAGCAGGATGCGCAGCTGGGAGGGGGTCAGGTCGAGCACGTCGACCCGGTTGTCGGCGAGGGTCGCGGCCAGCTCGGCGCCGTCGCGCCGGGCGTCCTCGGGCACCAGGTACAGGCTGCGGCCGTGGGCCAGCTGCACGAGCTGCTTGACCGAGGCGTCGAAGGTGAGCGGGGCGTTCACCGCCACCCGCAGCCCGGCCCGGCTGCCCGCGTACACGGTCTCCTCGAGCGCGTACGCCAGGTGGGCCGCGGCGCCGTGCGGGACCTGGACCGGTCGCGGCGTGCCCGTGGAGCCGGAGGTGAAGATGACGTAGGCCACATCGGTGGGCGCCGCCGGGGGCACGGCCGCCGTCGCGGTGCCGGCGGCCAGCTCGGCGACGGTGGCGCCGGCGAGTCCCGCCGGGCCGCCCGCGCCGACGACGAGCCCGGCGTCGACCGCGCGGACCTGCGCGGCGAGCCGCTCCGCCGGCGCCGCCGGATCCAGCGGTACGTACACCGCGCCGGCCCGCAGCACGCCGAGGAACGCGGCGACGGTGTCCCGGGACCGGGTGGCGAGCACGCCCACAGGTGAGCGGTGCAGCCCCCGCTCGACCAGGCCGGCGGCGACCCGGGCCGCGACGTCGCGCAGCTCGCCGACGGTGTACGTGCCGTCGGCGGCGACCACCGCCGGGCTGTCCTGGTCGGCGCCGGCCAGCCCGTCGTCGAGCAGCTCGACGAGGGTGCGCACCGCGGCGCGGGACGGCTCGCCGGCCGCGTCGGCGAGCCAGCGGGCCTCCCCCTCGCCGGTGAGCACCAGCGGCGTGCCGTCGGCCAGCGCCCGGGGCAGCGACCCCAGGATCGCCAGCAGGCCCTCCAGCAACCAGCGGCCCCCGACGACCCGCAGGGTCACCTCGTCGTCGCCGACCACGGCGGTCAGCTGCGGGCCGGCCGTCGCGGGCGGCGCGGAGACCTCGACGGCGGTGGCGCCCAGGCCACCCAGGGCCGCCGGGTCCCCGGCCGGTACGACGGCGAAACCGGCGACCGCGTCGGAGTGTTCGCCGACCGGCTCGACCAGGTGGAACGCCTCCTCGGCGGCGGACTCGGCGGCGCGTACCTCGTCGAGCAGCGCCTTGGGCGCGGCCGGCAGGGGCAGGCCCAGCCGGACCGGCGCGTGGCCGCCCAGCGGGCCGACGACACCGGCCGTCCCGGTGGCCTGCCGCCCGTCGCTCCACCGGGCCAGCACCAGGTCCGCGTCGTCGACCCCGGCGGGCGGCTCGGCCCGGCGGGACAGCGCGAGCGCCCAGGCGGCGAAGAGCAGGTTCGCGACGCCGACGCCGGCCTCGCGCGCGGCGGCGCTCAGCGCCGCGGCGGGCACGGTCGCGGTGCCGACCTCGACCGGGTCGTCGCCGTGCGGGGTGACCAGCCGCGCGGCCGGCGCGGCGGGGGCGCCGAACGGGTCGGCCTCCTGCCGCTGCGACAGCTGCCACTCGGTGACGTCGAGGAACTGCAGGGCGTCGGGGTCGTCGGCCAGCCGGCCGTCGGCGTACGCGCGGGCCAGGTCGGCGAGGACGAGCCGCAGGCTCGCCGGGTCGGCGATCAACGGCGTGGCGGCCAGCTCCAGGGCGTCGTCGGTGACGGTCACCGACAGCTCGCCCTGGGCGCCGACGACGACGCTGCGGTCGTCGTCGACGTCCTGCAACGGCACCCGCAGCCCGGGGTGGTGCACCAGGGTCAGGCGCAGCGCCTCGTGCCGGGCGACCACCGCGTCCAGGGCGGTCTGCAACCGGGCCCGGTCCAGCGGGCGGTCGAGCAGCACCCGGGCGCGGACCAGGTCCTGCGCCCCGGACCAGGCCAGCCGCTGGATCGGGGACAGACGGTAGCCGTTCACACCACGCTCCGGTTGAGGTAGAGGTCGGACATGGCGACCAGGATCTGCCGGTCGCCGCTGAAGGGTTCGCGACCGTGGGTCGCGAGGAAGTTGTCCACCACCAGCACGTCGCCGCGCTGCCAGGGAACCGACACCGCGTGTTCCCGATACAGGTCCCGGATGCCGGCCACCACCTCGTCGGGGATCGGTTCGCCGTCGCCGTAGTAGGCGTTGCGGGGCAGCCCCTCGGGCCCGTACTCGCGCAGCAGGGCGGCCGACACCTCGGCGGGCATGTTGGAGACGTGGAACAGGTGCGCGTGGTTGAACCAGACCGTCTCGCCGGTGCGCGGGTGGGTCGCCACCGCCTGCCGACGGGCCCGGGTCCGCAGCCCGTCGCCGTCGAGCCAGGTGTACTCGGTGGCCGAGTCGGCGCAGTACTTCTCCACCTCGGCGCGGTCGGTCGTCTGGAACGCCTCCTGCCAGGGCAGGTCCAGGTGCGGGCCGTAGTTGCGCACGTAGCTGACCCCGTGCCGGAGGAACCGCTGTCGTACCTCGGCGGGGATGCGCGGGCTCACCACCCGCTCGCTGGCCAGCGGGGTCGCGCCGCCGCTGCCGGTGGCCGGCTGGGCGCACCAGAAGTAGAGGTGGGTGGGCCAGTTGTGCGAGTACGACATCTCGTGGTGCAGCGGGATCCACTGCTCGGCGTTGAACTCGGTGGAGGTGAAGACCTTCTCCGCGACCTCGTGCCGGGGCGCGGCGCGTTCCAGGTAGCCGAGCAGGTCCGGGCTGACCGCGCGGGCGGCCCGGCTGAAGTCGTCGGCCGTGGCCACCTCGAAGCCCCGGAAGAAGACCGCCCCGTGGGCGTCGAGGTCGCGCAGCAGCTCGTCGCGGCGCCCCGCCAGCCAGCCGGCCAGGTCGAGGTCCGGCACGGCGGCCTCCACCAGCAGCACGAACGTGTCGTCGACCAGCACCCGGCGGGACACCGGCGAGGTGACCGCGCCGCTGCCCCGTCGGCGCGGCGCCGGCCCGGTCACGACCGCACCCCCGTGGCGGTCACGGTGGCGGCGGCCAGCTCGGGCGCGGCGACCGGGTCGGACATCGCGGTCAGGATGCGCCGGGGCGGCGTGAACGGCTCCCGGGCGTGCGCGGCCAGCATGTTCTCCACCAGCAGCACGTCGCCGCGCCGCCAGGCGAAGGAGCGGGTCTCGGCCGCGTACGCGGCGCGCAGCTCGGCCAGCACGTCGTCGCCGATGGGCGTGCCGTCGCCGTACGCGGTCTGGTAGGGCAGGTCCTCCTCGGCCAGCGACGCGCGCAGCCCGGCGCTGACCTCCGCCGGCAGCGAGGTGACGTGGAAGAACAGGGCGTGGTTGAACCAGGTCCGCTCCCCCGTCACGGGGTGCTCCCGCACGGCGGGGCGGACCTGGCGGGTACGCAGCTGCTGCTCGCCGACCCACTCGACGTCGATCAGCGCGCGGGCGCAGTACGCCTCGAC
The DNA here is from genome assembly GCF_040649055.1 of Micromonospora sp. NPDC049060. Lineage (NCBI taxonomy): Bacteria > Bacillati > Actinomycetota > Actinomycetes > Micromonosporales > Micromonosporaceae > Micromonospora > Micromonospora sp. NPDC049060. The sequence continues at coordinate 32,192 of NZ_JBEZEV010000031.1, read as the reverse complement.
CTCGGCCCGGTCGTCGGTCTGGAACGCCGTCTGCCACGGCAGGCTGATCCCCGGCAGGTAGTTGCGCCGGTAGAGCACGCCCCGGCGCTCGAACCCGGCGACCGTCTCCGGGCGCAGCCGGGCGAGCACCCGGCGGCTGTCGGCCAGCGGGGTGCGCCCACCGGCGGCGGGCTCGGTCTCGCAGTGGAAGACGATGCGCAGCGGCCAGTTCACCGTGTACGACTGCTCGTTGTGCAGCACGATCGGCTGGTCGGCCGGGTGCTCGGTGGAGGTGTAGACGCCCTCGGTCACCTCGCTGCGCGGCGACGAGCGCTCGCCGTAGCTGAGCACGTCGTCGGAGAGGGCGGCCATGACGGTGCGGAAGTCGGCCGCGCCGTCCACCGCGAAGCCACGGAACAGCACGGCGCCGGCGCGGCGCGCCAGTTCGTCCACGGTGGACCGGTTGCCGGCCAGCCAGGCGGCCAGGTCCACGTCGGGCACGTTGGCCTGGACGAGGGCCGGCAGGGGCCCGCCGGGCCAGTCGGGGCGTACGTCGACCAGGGACCGTTCGCGGCCGCGGCGCGGGATCACCGGCGCGACCGGGGTCTGCTCACTCATCTCTCGTTCCCCCCAGGGTGTGGGCACATCGGGCGAGGCTGCGCCGGGGATCGGCGGCCGCGCCGCGTAGGAATGCGGTGAAGCGGCGGTGCCACGTGTCGACCAGTTCGCCGTCGAAGCGGTCGGTGCGGTAGGTCCAGAGCGCCGCCAGCCCGTCGCGGCGCTCGTCGAGCCAGAGGGTCAGGTCGAGCCGGGCGGTGTCGGGGGTCAGCTCCACCCCGACGAACTCGCCGCCGGAGGCGTCGACGTGCCGGGCCGCCGGGGCGTTCTGCACGCCGAACGCGACCTGGACCAGCGGGTTGCGGCCCGGCTGCCGGGCCGGGCGGAGCCGCTCGACGACGACGTCGAACGGCACGTCCTGGTGGGCGGCGGCGAAGAGGGTCACCCGGCGCGCCTCGTCCACCAGGTCGGCGAAGGACCGCTCCGGGGCGGGCCGCAGGCGCAGGGGCATGGTGTTGACGAAGCAGCCGACGCTCTGTTCGGCGGCGACGCTGGTCCGGCCGGCGAAGGCGACACCGATCAGCACGTCGGTGCGGCCGGTCTCCGCAGCGACCAGCGCGGCGAAGGCGGCCAGCCCGACCATGTGCAGGCTGGCGCGGCTGGCGCGGGCGAGGTCGCGGACCACGGCGGCGGTGTCGTCGTCGATGCGGGTCCGCAGGGCGGCCCCGGCCGGGGAGCTGTCGGCGCGGGGCGACGTGGCGGCGGCGAGCGCCGGTGCGGCGGCGGGCAGGTCCAGGGTCGTCGGCGCGCCGCGCAGCGCGGCGACCACGGCGGCCACGGCCTCCCGGCCGGCCGGGGCGGCCAGCCAGTCCCGCTGGGCCACGGCGAGTTCCGCCGGGCCGGTCGCCGGACCGGCCGGCCACGGCGGGCCCGCCCCGGCGCCCGCCGCCTCGGCCTCGCAGGCGCGGCCCAGGTCCCGCACGATGACGCTGAACGACCAGTCGTCGCAGACGATGTGGTGGGCGACCAGGAGCAGCGCCGCCCGCCCGTCGTCGGCGGCGACCAGTCGGGCGCGCAGCAGCGGGCCGGTGGCGAGGTCCATGAGGGTACGCGCCTCGGCGGCGGCGAGCTGGTCGAGCTGCTCGTCCAGCGGCACCCCGGCGCGGGGCGGGGCGACGACCAGCGGGACGTCGAGGTCGTCGCGGACCCGCTGCACCGGGCCGTCCGGGGTCGACGGGAAGACGGTACGCAGCGCCGGATGCCGGGCCACCACGCGGCGCAGTGCCCGGTCGAGCGCTCCCGGGTCGGTCCCCGGCGGCAGCCGGACCGCGAACGACACCAGGTAGGAGGTGTCGGCCGGATCCAGCTGGTGCAGGAACCACAGCCGGGTCTGCGCGGCCGAGAGCGGGGCCGCGTCCACGGGCGCCGCGGGTGGCGTACCGCCCGCCGGGTGCCCCGGCCCGGGTGCGGCTCCGGCGGTCGCGGTCCCGGCGGTGCCCGTGGTGGTGGCTCCGGCGGCCCGGCGCAGGTCGTCGAGGTGGCCGGCGAGCGCCTCCACCGTGGCGTGTGCGAACAGCGCCGCCGGGGCGACCGGCAGGCCCGTCGCGGCGGCGAGCCGGGTGGCGCAGCGTACGGCCAGGAGGGAGTCGCCCCCGAGGGCGAGGAAGTCGGCGTCCGTTCGGTCCACCGGCCGGCCGAGCACGTCGCGCCAGACGGCGGCGACCGTGGCGGCGGAGCCGGCCAGCGGCGCGCCGTCGCCGTCGCTCGCGGCGGGGGCGACCTCCGGGGCGGGCAGCGCCGCCCGGTCGACCTTGCCGTTGGGGGTGGTCGGCAGGCGGTCCAGCCAGACGACGGCGGACGGCACGAGCGGGGCGGGGACCGTCTCCCGCAGCAGGTCCCGCACGTCGTCGCGGCGCTCGCCGACGAGGTAGCCGACGAGCAGCGGGTCGCCGCTCGGCCCGGTCCGCACCGCGGCGGTCGCCTCGCGTACGCCAGGCAGGGCGGCCAGCCGCGCGGCCACCTCGCCCAGCTCGATGCGGTATCCGCGCAGCTTCACCTGGTCGTCCATCCGGCCGAGGAACTGCAACTGCCCGTCCGGGCGCAGCCGGACCCGGTCGCCGGTGCGGTACATCCGCTCCCCGGGGCGGAACGGATCGGCCAGGAAACGCGCCCGGGTCTCCTCCGGCCGGTTGAGGTAGCCCCGGGCCAGCCCGGCGCCGGCCAGGTACAGCTCTCCCGGCTCCCCGGGCGGCACCGGCCGGCCGTCCTCGTCGAGCAGGTAGACGCGGGTGCCCGGCAACGGACGGCCGATCGGCGGGTCTCCCCCCTCGGCCGGCACCTCCGCCCAGGTCGAGTAGGTGGTGTCCTCGGACGGCCCGTAGAGGTTGCAGAGCCGGCGTACGTGCGGCCGGGCGAGCACCCGGGCGGCGAGCGCCGCGGTCAACGGCTCGCCGGCGAGGCAGACGGTGCGGACGCTGCCCGGTAGCGCGCCTGCCGCGAGCAGCTCGCTCATCGCCGACGGCACGGTGTTGACCAGGGCGACGGGCAGCCGGTCGGCGTCCGGCGCGGCCAGGGCCAGCGCGTCGCGGACGAGCACCACCCGACCGCCCCAGCAGAGCGGGCCGAAGAGCTCGAAGACGGACAGGTCGAAGCAGACGGACGTGGCGGCGAGTACGCCGCCCAGTTCGACGTCGGTGAAGGTCTCCCGGGTCCAGTGCATGAGCACGGAGGCCGAGCGGTGCTCGACGGCGACGCCCTTGGGCCGGCCGGTCGAGCCGGAGGTGTAGATGACGTACGCCAGGTCGGACGGGTCGCCGGGCAGGCCGGGCCGGGCCGCCGGGCGGGCGTCGGGGTCGAGGTCGGGGTCGTCGAGACGCAGCGCGGCGTCGGCGAACCGGTCGGCGAGGTCGGCCACCGTCAGCACCAGTCGGGCCCCGGAGTCCTCGGTCATGAAGGCGACCCGGGCGGCCGGGTAGGCCGGGTCCAGCGGCACGTAGCAGGCACCGGCCTTGAGCACGCCCAGCAGCGCGGCCACGAGCCGGGGACTGCGGGGCAGGCAGACGCCGACGCGGTCCCCCTGGCGCACCCCCCGGTCGACGAGGAGCGCGGCCACCCGGTTGGCCGCCGCGTCCAGCTCGCCGTAGGTGAGGACCTGCCCGTCGCACCACACGGCGTCGGCGTCCGGGGTCCGGTCGACCTGGGCCTCGACCATCCGGTGCAGGGTGTCGACCGTGGACGGTCGGACGGCGGGTCGGGACGGGGTGGGCCGACGGACGGGCCCGGCGGGGCGCGCAGGTGCGCTCACCGCGAACCGCAAACTGGCATGGCGCGTCCCACCGAGCGCTCCCCCAATACTGACGGTGATCGGTCGCGCGCCCGCTGCCAGGTCGACGACCGGAGATGGTGACACATCGTGACCATGAGCCACCGAGCCATCGCTCTCCGCAGAGAGAGTCCACGACCGCCGATTCCACTGCCAAGATGTCTCCCAGAATTCGGGACACGAGTGGCGCCCGCGTGGAATCCCAGATCCGGCCGATCCCGCGGGTGATCGGGCCGCCCCGACGGGCCCCACCACGGCAGACGTCCCGCCGCGCGATCAACGGGTCCGATGTGGGCACCCGGCGACTGTCAGGTATCGGGCAGCTCCCCCGGCCGCCGGCGGCCGGTCGCGTCGGCAGCGTTCGCGCCGGGACTGGAAAGCGCTTACCATCTTCCATGCATCGACGGGATTGGATTGCTGGCGGCCTCGACGGGGTGGTCACGCACCCCTCCCGCCGCCCCGCGCCAGCCGAAGGAGCCACATGACGTCCCCCGACACGCACAGACACCCCACCCGTCGACGCCTCGGCCTGGTGGCCACGGCCGTGCTGGCGCTCGTCGGCGCCGCCGTGGCCGTCGGTCCGCGACCCGCCGCGGCGGCCACGGTCGACCCCGGCGCCACCTACGTCCTCGTCAACCGACACAGCGGCAAGGCCATGGACCTGTGGGGCTGGTCCACCGCCGACGGCGCGCCGGTCAACCAGTTCACCCGCAACGACCTGGCCGTGCAGCAGTGGCGGTTCGTCGACGTGGGCGGCGGATACCACCAGATCCGCTCGGCGCACAGCGGCAAGGTGCTGGAACTGCCGAACGCCGAGGACGGGGTCCAGCTCGTCCAGAACACCGCCGCCAGCGGCAACACCCGGCAGCACTTCCGGCTCGCCGACTCCGACGGCGGCCACGTCCGCCTCGTCAACCGGCACTCCAACAAGGCGCTGGACGTGTGGCAGTGGTCGACCGCCGACGGCGCGATGATCTCCCAGTACCAGGACCTCGGCGGCGCCAACCAGCAGTGGCGGTTGGTCAACCTCGGCTCCGGCGGCACCGGCTGCGGCAGCGGAACGTTCCACGCCGAGGCGGTGCTCAGCGGCGGCACCTGGACCGCCCGCAACGGCGCCAGCACGGTCTACACCGGAAGCGACATGCGCGCCGCCGTCCAGGCCGCCGTGAACAGCCTCAGCGCCGGGCGGACCAGCAAGCAGCGCGTCGTCGTACGCGGCTCCGGCTCGATCAGCGCCGGCTCACGGATCTCCCTGCCCAGCCACACCGCGATCGACGTCTGCGGCACCATCAACGTCACCGGCTCGGGCAGCGGCGACCAGGCGCCGATCTACTCCCGCGGCACCAGCGACATCGAGGTCGGACACCTCACCGTCACCGGCACCCCGCTCTACGGGATCTTCCTGCGCAACGTGACGAACGTCGTCCTCGGCCGGATCGACATGCGGCTGGGCGGCGGGCTCGGGATCCGCATCGACAACCGCGGGGACACCAGCCAGTGGACCCGCAACGTCCGCATCGACAGCGCGTACGTCTCCGGCGCCAGTTCCCACGCGGTCGAGACGTACGGCGTGGACGGGCTGACCATCGGCACCGTCACGGCGCGCGACGTGGGCGAGTCGGGTCTGCTGCTCAACCAGACGATCAACGCCACGGTCACCACCGTCGACGCCGAGAACGCCGGCGCCGGCACCGGGTACGCCGCCTTCCGGATGGCCAACCGCAACGGGCGCGTGGGCTCCGGCTACCCGACCAACATCCGGGTGGGCACCGTCCGGGCGCGCGGCGGCGGCCGAGGGATCTTCTGCGTCTCCGAGTCCGGCGGAGCCGTCATCGACCGGGTGGACATCGCCAACACCGGCAACAACGCGATCCTGATCGAGAACTGCCAGAACGTGGACATCGCGGCCGGCGGCGGCACGATCAGCGGCGGCGGCGAGGTGCGGCTGGCCGAGCGCACCGAGTTCCCCGGCAACCGGGACATCACGCTGCGCAACTTCACCCTGGTGAACAGCCGGATCGTGGAGAACCCCTGCGCGGACAACCTGACCATCAGCAACGTCGGGCTGAGCAACTCCACGATCGTCCGGTGCTGAGACGGGGCGGCCCCGGCGCGCTCGCCGGGGGCCGCTCCTGCCGTCCGGCGTCAGCGGTCGACCGTCGACGCCGGGTCGACGGCCGCTGTGCCGGCCAGGGTGTGATGGCGGTGGGTAGGTTGAGGCCGCTGGCACAGGCGAGCAGACCGGCGGTGGCGCCGACGATGATGGCGGCCAGGGCGGCGATCGCGAGCCAGAGGCCGCGCGGTGACCGCCATCGACACCACCGGCGGCCGGTGGATCGTCATGATCGAAGCGCCGCGACGGCGGCGGGTGGGCGCTGCCCGGCGGCAACGTCGAGCCGGGCGAGACCGCGGCCGACGCGGCGGCCCGGGAGCTGACCGAGGAAACCGGGCTGGTCGTCACCTGCGCCGACCCGCGGGTCGAGACAATCGATCGTCAAAAAGTCCCGAAGTCACGGCAACGTTTGCTGGAGTCGAGAGCGTAAGTAGTGGCCGTGAGATTGAAGCTCAGGGTGCGGGTGGCTGATGCATGATCGCGAGGACAAGGAGGTGACGGCCTTTGTGCGGGCGCGGTACGGAGCGCTGCTCCGGACCGCCTTCCTGCTGTGCGGAGACCGAGGGAAGGCCGAAGATCTGGTCCAGACAACGTTGGCCAAGACGGTTGTGGCATGGCCTCGACTGCAACGCTCGGAAGGCGTCGATCACTACGTCCGGCGCATTCTGGTCAACACCTTCGTGACCTGGAGGCGGCGCCGATCCTGGTGGGAACAGCCCTTGGGCCGGCTGGTGGAGGGTCAGGCACGCGACGAGTACGTGGGGGTGGAACAGCGGGACCTGCTCCGCCGGGCGTTGGACGGGCTGCCAGCACGACAGCGTGCCGCCGTCGTACTGCGCTTCTACGAGGACCTGTCCGAGCAGGACACGGCGCACGTACTGGGTTGTTCGGTCGGCACGGTCAAGAGTCTTTCTTCAAGGGGTCTGCAGGCTCTGCGTAAGCAGTGGGTTGGGGCCGACGCGGTTGCTGATGAAGAGGTGCGCTATGCGTGACACGACAGAGTTGCGTGACGGCCTGGCGGATCTGGCCGAGTCGGTGGTACCGACCGCGGGCTATGAAGGCAAGATCATGCGGCGGGCAGAGCGGCGTCGCGGGCGGCGGCGTATCACCGCCGCAGCCGCAGCTGCCATGTGCGTGGCGGTGCTGGTCGCGATGTTTCGGGTTGTCGGATTCGGGCCCGCACCGCAACTCGCTGCACCGCCGCCGGACGGCCCGTTTCTGGGCTGGTCCCCGGTGGGAGACGTGGACGCTGGCCTGGTAGATGAGGCCACCAGCGTCTGGGACCGTACCAACTCGGCAGGCCCGCACACTGATGTTCGGGCCCTTGTCGCGACGCGCCATTCACGCCTACGCTCGACGGTGGTCGTGCTGCAGGGATACGACAAGCAGGGCGACGCGCGGTTGGCGTTCTTCACCGGTGATCTTGGTGCGGCGGACGCCTTGAGGATGAGGGTTGATCGGCCGGCGCCCGACCCGGTGAAGACCCAGGTGATAAGCCTGGTCAGTCCACGGTTGTCCGGAGCCGCCGGCGAGGTCAGTCATGACCCTGCGGGCACCTACGCCATCGCCATTGCCGTGCCGGGCGTGACAGCGGTGCGGGTGTCGAATACCGCAGTCGATGATGAAACGGTCCAAGAACCGGACGGACCCACCAGTCGCCTTGTGGTAAAACGATTCCCGCTCGCTGCGACCGCGCAGACGACGACGATCGCGGGGTTCACCAAGCCGAAGCGACCGTTCGCCAGCCTCACGAAGGTGTTCGAGGTACCCGGAGAGGACGGCGTGGACGGCGACGCGCGGGCCGTACCCGCTGAGGTGGTCGGCAGGAGTGGCCAGCAGATGATCGTGGCGTTCCCGAAGGACCAGGGAGTCCGGCAGGGGCAACTAGCCGTGGTCGCCGAAGGTTTGGTGGGACGCGTAACGGCAGTCGATGCCGTCCGCGGCGAAGCCACTGTCGACCTCATTACCAGCACCGGTTTCACCGGCCAGGTATACACGAATATCAGTAATGTTCCGGGTTCCGTACGTGGCACCGGCGAAAAGCTGGTCATGGAAGGCGTTCCCGCAGACGGTGAGGTCTACCAGACCAACCGTGTCTTGATGCCGGATCCGTCCCAGCAGAGCAGCCAGGTTGGCGCTGTCACGATCGGGCGGGCGTCTGCGGACAAGGCGGCAGGCGCGACCACGGTGGAGCTTACGCCGACAGCCGACCTTGCCAACCTGACCAGATTGTCGATCATGACGCCATCCCCAGGCTGACGGCAGCCCGCCGACGCAAGGATGCGCGGAGGCGACTCGCCTCCGCGCTGAGGCGAAACGGATGGGTGTACTCGATACCGCAGCAGGTGCACCAGGCCCGGAACAGCAGACTGGTCGCGGTGTCGACGGAGCTTGGTTCCACCTCGTAGCGGATGCCGTCGATCTTGTCCAAGAAGCGGGAGGATCCCGCAAGCCCTGCGGCATGACTCGAGCAGGCCCATCCGATCCGGCGCGTCGGCCTACTCGCCTCCGCTCGGTGGGTGCCTGGCGACGACGTCCGCGAACAGCTCGGGGTCCGAGTGCGGCATGACCGCCCAGTGCAGGTCTTCGGCGGAGTCGATCAATGAAGCGTCGGGCGCATCCTGTTGACGGGTGTGGTCCTCGATCAGGTGCATCTGCACCACTTTGGCGGTGCGCCGGATGGCGTTCGCGATGTCGCCGGCGGTGATGGCGAGAGGGCTGGTGATGCTCTCGCCGTCCCGATCGACGTAGAAGCCTGCCTGCTTGTCGAGGTTGCGCTGCTTGGCTGTAGCCGTGAACGTCTCCAAGTCGGGACGCTCGTAGTACTCCATCCGCCGGTCCAGGCTCCAGAACCCGGCGAGCCCCGAGGCGAACTGCTCAGCCGCCTGCAGCTTCTCCGCGTGCGGCCGTCGGGTCGAGCGCAGGCCCTCCGGCACGATCACGTCGCCCGCGGGCCTCGGTTCGAGGCCGTAGAGGCCGAGCGGCGCCGTCCACTGGTGCTCGGCCGCCTCGTACAGCCAGCGCGCCTTGGCGAGTTCCTCCATGGCGAGCACGATCAGCGCCTGCGCCCGGCCGGGGCTGTCATGGGAGGCGAGGAGCGCCGCGTCCTCGACCAGCGCGACCGTGTTCGCCATCAGGGACTTCCACCACCGCCGCGCGAAGTCCGCGGTGATGGTCTCGGGTTCCTTCTCGCTCGTCTTCGCCATGATCCAAGTATCGGCGGAGGCTCGTGCGCTGATACGTGAAACGACGTCGTGTCGGCGGTGATCCAAGCCGCCATCAGGGACGCAGATGGTCGATCATCACCCGTTCGACGCGTCGATGAGCCCCTGCAGCGCGTCCCTCGTCGTCGTGAGCTCAGCGATGCGGCCGTCGTACGTCTGGAGATGCTCCATGAGCAGCGGAACTGCGCACGGTTCGAGGCGGTCGGTGTCGTGGATGCAGTCGAGGAGCTCGCGGATAGCCTCCACGGGCAACCCTGCGCTGAGCAGCCACCGGATGGAGCGGACCTGCTCGACGACGGACGGGTCGAACAGGCGCTGGCCGGCGGACGAGCGCTCCGCGGCGATGAGGCCCTGGTTCTCGTAGTGACGCAGCATCCGCGGCGTGGCCGACGTGAGAGCCGCGACATCGCCGATCCGCAGTGCCGTTCCCTGGGTCGCGCCGCTTGCCCCTGCCACTGGTGTCAACTCCTACGGTCGCTTGCATGACCACATCGATCACTCTGTTCAATGGTAGGGCGGCCGAGGCGGCGGACCTCGCGCCACTGGCCTTCGCCGGGTTCGCCCACTTCACCGCGATGCAGGTCCGGGACCATCGTGTGCGGGGGCTGGACCTGCACCTGGCTCGTCTCCGGGAAGCCAGCGACGAGCTCTTCGGCCGCCACCTGGCTGACGAGACGATCCTCGAGCAGATGCGCAGCGCTCTGGCGGCCGCTCCCCCGGACGCGTCGCTGACATGCTTCGTCTCCTCGCGGCCGGGAGAGTTCGCCCCCGCTGGGGACGACGTTGACCTCGACGTGCTGGTGAAGGTCACCGATCCCGCGACTGCGCCGTCCGGACCTCTCTCGCTCGACGTCGTCGAGCACGAGCGGCATCTCCCCCGCGTCAAGCACGTCGGCGAGGTGTCCAAGACGCTCCTGCTCAGGCGCGCGAGCGCCCGGGGCTTCGACGGCGCCGCGTTCGCCGACCGATCGGGTCGGCTGAGCGAGGCCACCATCTGGAACCTCGCCTTCTGGGACGGAGAGGCCGTTATCTGGCCGTGCGCCGAGGTCCTCCCCGGCATCACGATGCAGATCCTGACGCGCCGACTCGACGCACTAAGAGTCCCGCAACGGACGCAGGAGGTCAGGCGCGGCGAGCTCGGCGGGCGTCTCGCGGCCGCGGTGATGAACTCGTGGACGCCGGGCATCGCGGTCGCGCGACTCGGCGACGAGCCGCTCGTTCAAGACCAGGAATTCCTGCGCATTCTGAACGCTGCCTATGCCGAAGAGCCTGCGGTCGCCCTGTGATCGTCGAGAGCGCTGTGGTGTAACGGCGTGGGCGGTCACCCGCTCGTGACCGCCGGCCATCCGGGTTGGGCTGGCCGCAACGACCTGATCTTGCCCAACCCGTCGTAGCGTGAGCGGCAGCCGTACCCGCACGTGGAGCTGATGCTGGCGGCCGCGGCGGACGCGGACGATGAGCAGCGGTGGCCGATCCACCCGCGCGGACTGGTCAAGGTCCGGCCGACACCGCGTTCCGCCGGCAGCGACCTCGCAGCGAAACAGGACGCCGCGCGGCGACATGCCGCTGCCGTGCGGGCCCGCCGCGGGACCCGCGACGAGCTGGCCGGCGCCCGGGTACTGCTGGTCGACGACGTGTTCACTACCGGCGCCCAACTCGATGCTGTCGGCCGCAAGCTGCAGCAGCGCTGGGGCGCCGACCGGACGGTTCGGACGGGGCACGGACGCCGCGCGGGCGACCGTGCCCCGTCCTCCCGCCCTGGGCGCTCCCGGCCCCGAAGGGGGCGGGACCGGGAGCGCCCGGACGGAGCGCGTCGGTCAGCCCGCGGCGGAGCGGAAGACCGGGTAGTAACCGCCGGACTGGCCGGCCGCGGTCGGGTGGTACGAGACGCCGAGGGTGGCGAAGTTGAGGGCGTGCAGCCACTTCTCGCCGTAGCTGCACAGCTGGTGCCCGACGAACTGCGCACGCACATCGGCGAACTTGAAGCCGGCGGCGACGGCGGCGCTGCGGGTGATGTCGTCCACCAGGTTGATGCCCTCGTTGATCTTCGCCCGCGAGGTGGCGCTCAGGCCGGCGCAGACCGTGCCGAGCTGGTAGAAGACCGGGTAGCCGACGACCACCACGCGGGCGTTCGGCGCCCGGGTCTTGATGCCGTTGTAGACGTTGCGCAGCAGGCCGGGCAGCTGGGCACGGGCCTTGTCCTCGGCGGCCTGCACGGCGGCCACGCACTGCGTGGTGCCCTGGAGCACGCAGGTGGACATGATGTTGGCGAAGCCGACGTCGTTGCCGCCGACCGTCACGCTGACCAGCGTGGTGGTCGAGCTGAGCGCCGACAGCTGGGTGTTGATCACGCTGGTGGTGGTGGCACCGGAGCAGGCGACCGAGCGGTACGACGCGGGCTTGATGTTGGCCGCGTACAGCGCCGGGTAGGCCCTGGTGCTGCGCTGGCAGGAGCCGCTCTCGCTGGTGTAGCTGCCGGCGCCCACGCCCGAGGCGTACGAGTCACCGAGCGCCACGTAGCGGTCGGTGGCGGCGGCCTGGGCGGGGGCTGCCATGGTGAGGCTGACGCCGAGAGCCGTGGCCAGGCTCAGGGCGAGGGAAACGAGACGGGTTCTCCGCACGTCGCAACTCCGGGGGTAGAGGAATCGAGTGCGAGATTGATATCACCGAATATTCGCGAACGAAAGATCTTGCCGGAACATATAGGGGTGCCGGTAAAGACCTACCGGGTTCAGGCGCCGACACCGGTGCTCCACAGGGGTCGCGCGCGTCCCGACCGGGGTCCCGACCGCGGGGTGCCGCGAGTCGCGCGGCCCGGCGGAGGCGACCCCGGTCGGGGCGTACGCGGACGGGGCGGACCTCAGCGGGACGCGCCGCCCCCACCGGTGGCCGTCGCCACGAACATGGTCTGCACCTGATCGGCGGCGTCGAGCCCGGGCACGGCGTGCGCCCGCACGTCGACGAAGCCGGCCCGGCCCAGGGCGGCCCGCCAGCCCGCCACGTCCAGCAGCGGGGACGCCGGCACCCGCGGCTCGTCCTCCGCGTGCCGCCACCAGCCCTCGGCCAGGCCGAAGGTAAGCGTGTTGTAGTCGAGGCGGCTGGTCATCTCGTTGATCACCAGGATGCCGCCGGGCTTGAGCAGCGCGTGGCAGTGCCGCAGCGCGGCGGAGATCCGCAGGGTGGCGTGCAGGACGTTGCTGGCCAGCACGACCTCCATCGAGCCGGGTTCGAAGCCCTGGTCCTCGGGCGCGCCCTCCACGTTGTAGCGGGCGAAGTCGACGTGGGGGCGGTCGACGCCGAAGCGCTGCCGTCCCAGCCGCAGGAACGCGGGCCCCACGTCGGTGTAGAAGTACCGCAGCCGCTCCGTCCGGTCCGTCAGGGCGTCGAGCACCGGGCCGCTGGTGCCACCGGTCCCCGCGCCCACCTCCATGACGTGGGCGTAGGACCGCGGATAGCGCCGCAGGAACTGCCGGACGTGCTCCCGCACCCGCGCCGCGCAGAGCCGGTTGTAGAAGTCCAGCTGGACGTTGTCCCGGTAGATCGCGGAGACCAGGTCGGCGGAGCCGCCCGGGAAGAGCACCTCGTTGGCCGGCCGGTCGCCCCGCACCACCTCGACGAGCTGCGTCTGGCAGGCGACCAGCAGCGGCACGTACCCGGCGGCCTCCGGGTGCTCCCGGCGCAGCGTCGCCGCCGCCGCGTCCACCGCGTCGTCCCCGGCGAACCCGGCCGCCTCGGCGACCCGTCCGGTCACGGCGAGCCCGTCGCCCTGCCGACGCAGCAGGCCGGCGTCCGCCAGCAGGTCGAGCAGGGCGTCGCCGAGCCGCTGGTAGCCGGGAGCCACCGCGAGCCGGGCCAGGATCTCCTCCCGGCCGGCGACGGCCCCGGGGGCGGGCAGGACGCCCGCGGCGGCCAACCGGGCCGCCAGCAGCCGCCGCCCGAAGTCCGTCACCGCCTCGAAGGAGGTACGGAACCGCGCGTGGCGTTCCTGGTCCACGTCCACGAGCGGCTGCGGCGTCGCCTCGACGTCCGGTGCGGTCACGATGCGCCCTCCAGGTGCGAATCCGGCGGTGCCGGTCAGGTCAGGTGCGCGGCCACGGATGCCGCGGCACGGGGTACGGTCGGCCGGCCGGCGAGCTGCGCGGTCAGGTCCGCGAGCAGCTCCGCCCGCGCCGGCACGAGATAGAAGTGGTCGCCGGGGAACGCCCGCAGCCGGAAGCCGCCGGTGGTCAGCTCCGCCCAGGCGGAGACCGACTCCCGGTCGCAGGCCGGATCCCCCGTGCCGAGGTACGCCGTGATCGGCGCGGGCACGCTCCGCGGCGCGCGCGGCAGGTAGCCGTGGATCAGCCGCAGGTCGGCCCGGAGCGCCGGTACGACCAGCTCCCGCAGCTTCGACGAGCGGAATACCACCGGATCCACCTCGCCGAGCGCGGCGATCCGGACGAGGAACTCCTCGTCGTCGAGGTGGTCGGGGTGCTGGTCGATCCGGGTGACGTGCGGTGCCCCGTGCCCCGAGACGAACAGGAACTCCGGCACGACGCCGAACCGCTCCTCGAGCCGGACGGCCACCTCGTAGGCGACCGAGGCGCCCATGCTGTGGCCGAACAGGGCGAGGGGACGGTCCAGGTACCCGGTGAGCGCCTCGGTGACCCGGTCGGCGAGCACGTCCATCCGGTCGACGCACGGCTCGGAGAGCCGGTCCTGCCGGCCCGGGTAGCGGACGGCGAGCACGTCGACGGAGTCCGGCAGCCGCGCCGCCCAGGTCTGGAAGAACCCGGCCGAGCCGCCGGCGTGCGGCAGGCAGACCAACCGCAGGCCCGCGTGCGCGCCGCCCCGGAACACCCGCAGCCAGGGATCGCCGCCGGTCGGGCGGGACAGGGACATCTGGGGCACTTCCCGGTCGCGCCGCTCAGTCCGACATCGCCACCAGCACCCGGCGGTCGCCCGTGTACGGGCGCCGGCCGTGCGCGGTGAGCACGTTGTCGATCAGCAGCAGGTCGCCGACCCGCCAGTCGACGTCGACCGCCGCCTCCAGGCCCCGGTCGCGGATCTGGGTGACGTACTCGTCGGGGATCGGGGAGCCGTCGGCGAAGGTCACCGACTGGGGCAGCTCGTCCGGGCCCATCACCTGGGTCATCACCCTGGCGATGTCGTCGTCCAGGCCGGCCGGGTGCCACTGGTCGGCCTGGTTGAACCACACCTCGGCCCCGGTGACCGGGTGCCGCAGGGTGGACTCCCGCAGCTGGACCACGCGCAGCCCGTCGGCGGTCCACTCCCAGGTGGCGCCGGCGCCGGCGAGGAACTCCTCGACCTCGTCGCGGCTGTCGGTCTCGAAGGTCTCCCGCCAGCTCTTGCCCAGCCCCATGCCGTCGTGCAGGTTCTGCTGGTAGCGCAGCCCACCGGCGAAGTCGGCGCGCAGCTGCGGGTCCAGGGAGTTGAGCCACAGCTCGGCGTCGACGACGGGGGTGGCACCGCCGGTCTCGGCGGCGATCTGGCAGAAGAAGAGCAGCCGGGCCGGCCACTGCGCCGCGTACGACAGCTCGTTGTGCATCGAGATGGTGTACCGGGACGGGTACTCGGTGGAGGTGTAGACGTTGCGGCCCACCTTGGTGCGGGGCGAGTTGCCGTGCACGTACGCCAGTCGCCTCGGCAGCAGCAGGTCCATCACCGGGTCCAGGGTCTCCGGCCGCACCCCGAAGCCACGGAAGACGAGCGCCTTCTCGGCCGTGAGCACCTCCGCCAGGTCCAGCTCGCGCAGGTGGCCGACCAGTCCCTCGGCGCTCGGCGCGCAGCCGGCGCTCTCCGGGGTGATCTCCAACGGCTTCCAGCTCGCGTGCTCGTTCATTCCGGGGCTCCTCACCGTCCCAAGCTGTGCGATCCCTCCCAGGCTCTGCCGCTCCGCTATATTCCGTCCATATCGCCACCGTCCCGGGTCGCGTGGCCCGCCCGCTCGGCGGCCTCCGCCCGTTCCGCCTCGGCCCGGGCCCGGCCGCCGAAGCCGAGCACCGCGAGCACCGCGATCACCCCCATCGCCCCGCCCACGATCAGCATGGCCCTGGTGATGCTCGTCGAGTCGAGCAGGAAGCCCGCGAACAGCGCCCCCAGCGAGTTGGCTCCCGAGCTGAGCAGCATGACGATCGAGCCGGCCCGCCCGCGCAGGTGGTCGGGTGCGCTCTGGAGCACGTACAGCATCCCGGCCACGTTGCTGATGCCGGCGCCATAGTGGATCAGGGCGAAGATCGCGCCGAGGACGACGAGTCCCGGTGCCAGCGCGAGTCCCGGAGCCAGCGCGAGCAGCGGCATCAGCACCGCCCAGGCGATGTTGACCCCCATGATGATCCGGCGGATCCCCCACCGGCTCAGGTAGAAGTTGCTGGTCATCGCGCCGGCCATGCCGAAGACGCTGTTCACCACGAGCAGCATCCCGACCGTGGGTGGCGAGCCGCCCTGGTTCTTGACGATCACGACGAGGCCCAGGCCCAGCACCTGGAACAGGATGTTGCTCGCCGCGAAGAGGCCGAGGGCGCGGCGCAGGTAGAGCTGGCCCCAGACGAAGACGAAGCCCTCCCGTACCCGGGCCAGCAGGCCACCTGGCTCGTCCGCGCGCGCCTTCGGCGCCTGCAGGTCCCGCCGCACGAACAGCAGGGTGACCAGCGAGATCACGTGCATCAGCACGGCGAAGCCGAACGGCGCCCAGCGGGTCAGCGCGTACAGCAGGGTGCCGGCCGGCTGGCCGAGGATGCTGGCCGCGTTGGCCCGCGACTCGTTCGCCGCCGTCGCGGCGCCGTACCTGTCGGCCGGGACCACGTTGAACACCGCGGCGCGTTCGGCCAGGGCGTAGCAGATGCCCAGGCTGGCCTCCACGAACGCGACCGCCATCAGGTGCGGCAGCCACACCGAGTCCCGGGCCACCGCGACCGCGACGCTGCCGATCGCGACGATCCGCCCGACGTTGCAGAGCACCATGGTCCGCCGGCGGTCCCAGCGGTCCACCAGCGCGCCGGCCGGCAACTGGGTCACAAGGTTGGGCAGCAGCGCGGCGAAGGTCACCAGGCTGGCCGCCGTGGCCGAACCGGTCGACCAGAAGACAAGCAGGGTGTAGCTGATCGAGGTGGCCCGGGAACCCAGCGCGGAGA
Organism: Micromonospora sp. NPDC049060; assembly: GCF_040649055.1. NCBI lineage: Bacteria > Bacillati > Actinomycetota > Actinomycetes > Micromonosporales > Micromonosporaceae > Micromonospora > Micromonospora sp. NPDC049060. The sequence continues at coordinate 15,863 of NZ_JBEZEV010000031.1, read as the reverse complement.
CCCCGGAGCCGACCCAGAGCAGCAGGAAGTCGCGGTTGCCGGTCAGGCGCCCCGGCTGCCGGGACGTGGCCGCCGGGTGCCCGACCGCGCTCACGACGCGGACCCGGCGGGGGTGGCCCGGCACCAGTCGAGCACGGCCATCGCGCTGTAGAGCTTGTTCTCCGCCTGCTGGAAGGCGATGCTGGCCGGCCCGTCGAGCACCTCGGCGGTGACCTCCTCCCCCCGGTGCGCCGGGAGGTCGTGCATGAAGACCGCGTGCGGGCTGCGCCGCCACAGCTCCCGATCCACCTGGAACGGGGCGAAGTGCGTCCGCCAGTCCGGGTCGGGCTTGCTGGTGCCGGTGGTCTGCCACCGGGTGGTGTAGATGGCGTCCAGGTCACCCGGCAGGTCGTCCATGTGGTGCCGTTCGACGAGGTGGGCGCCGCAACGTTGGGCCTGCTCCCGCGCGACCGCCGCGATCTCCGCCGGCAGCCCGTACCCCGCCGGGGTGCGTAGCTCCAGCTCGACGCCGGGGAAGCGGGTCAGCGCCAGGGCCAGTGCGGTCGCGGTGTTGTTCGCCTCGCCCAGGTAGAGCAGCCGCAGGTGTTCGATGCGGCCGAAGCGCCGCAGCAGGGTGGTCAGGTCGGCCAGTGCCTGCGTCGGGTGCTCCTCGGCGCTCATCGCGTTGATCACGGCCATCCGGTGCTGGCGCGACCAGTCGCGCATCTCCCCCGGGTCGGCGGCGGTCCGCGCCACCAGCACGTCGAGCATGCCCGACAGCACCCGGCCGGTGTCCTCGCTGGACTCGCCGGTGTTGACCTGGAGGTCGTTCGGCCCGTACTGGATGGTCTTCGCGCCGAGCCGCAGCGCGGCCACGGTGAACGCGGTCCGGGTCCGGGTCGACGTCTTCACGAAGTAGGTGCCGACCACCCGGTCCGCCAGTGGGCTGGCGGTCTCGCCGGCGGCGAACCGCGCCCCCCGCGCCACGATCGAGTAGAGGTCGTCGTCGGTCAGGTCGCGGATCGACACCAGGTGCCGCACCTGCCGGGTCGGTGGGTCGGTGACCGTGGCAAGGATGCTCGGTACGGTCGTCATCACATTTCCTCCGTCAGTGCGATGTCGGACGCCAGCCGCGACACGACCTCATGGCCCTGGTCGCCGTTGGTCAGCAGCACCAGCCCGGAGCCGTCGGGCACCCGGCCGGCGGTGAGCGCCTGGTAGCCGGGGATGCGGCCCCGGTGGGTGAACTCCACCCGTGCCCCGGCGGGCCCGTCGATGCGGTCCACCATGCAGCCGAGTCCGAAGACGCCGCCCGTTCCGGTGGTCAGTTGCGCCACCGCCAGCTCCCGGCTCAGCAGGGCCGGGTCGCCCCGGTACGCGAGGTGGATCTCCCTGACGAGCTGGGCCAGGTCGGTGGCGGTGGTCCAGAGGCCGGCCGCCGCCAGGTCCGTACGCACCTGCCAGCCGCCCGGGAGCGGCTCACCCCGCTCGTCGTGCCCGACGGCCACCGGCCGGCCGGACGTCTCCGGGAAGCTCTGGTCGAAGCTGCTGCCGGTCATCCCCGCCGGTCCGAAGACCAGCTCGGCCATCAGGGCGGCGAAGGGCGTCGCGGTGACGTCCTCCATGAGCTGCTGCACCACCACGAAGTGGCTGTTGCGCTCCACCGCCACCGCGTCGGGCGCGTCGAGCGCCCGGACCGGACCGGTGGGCACGCCCCGGCCGTGCAGCACGTCCGACAGGCTCGGCACGGGGCCGCCACGCGGGTGTCCGGTGCTGCCCGTCGGGGTCAGCCCGGCGACGTGGGAGAGCAGCTGCCGCAGGCTCACCGGCCGGTCGGCCGGCAGCTGCCAGCCCTTCAGGTACGCGTTGACGTCCGTGTCGAGCTGGAGCTGCCCCCGCCCGACAAGGACCAGCGCGCCCACCGCGGTGACCAGCTTGCTGACCGAGCCGACCTGGAAGATCGTCGCCGGGGTCACCGGGGCGTCGCCGCCGGCCGCGCGGTGCCCGGCGGCGCGGACCTCCACCACCTCGCCGTCGGCGAGCAGGACCAGCGAGGCGCCGGGCACCCGGTGGGCGGCGAGCAGCGGCTCGACGGCCGGCAGCACCGGCACGGTACGCGCCACGCGTACCGCCGGATCCGCCGCGTCGACGGACGCCGCCGCCCCGGTCGGGGCGAGCGAGGCGGCCAGCTCGGCCAGGGTCCGGTCGAGCATCGCCGCCCGCAGCGTCAGCGGAACTCCGGCCTGCCGGGCCGCCGTGACCACCGGTACGACCAGCAGCGAGTGCCCGCCCAGGGCGAAGAAGCGGTCGTGCCGGCCCACCCGGTCGACCTCCAGGATCCCGGCCCAGATGTCGGCGATCAGCTTTTCCAGACCGGGGCGGGGCGGGGTGTGGTCGGCCGCCGCGGCCAGGTCCACCGGGGGCAGCGCCCGACGGTCGACCTTGCCGTTGGCGTTGAGCGGGATGGCCGGCACCGGGACGAAGACGCTCGGGACCAGTTGGCTGGGCAGCCACCGGGCACAGTGCGCGGCCAGGTCCGGCGCGTCGCCGACGTGGTAGGCCACCAGGCGGGGTCCGCCGGCGCCCGTCGACTCGACGGTCACCACCGCGTCCCGCACGCCCGGATGCGCCACCAGCGCCGCCCTGACCTCGCCGGGCTCCACCCGGTGGCCTCGGATCTTCACCTGGTCGTCGATCCGGCCGAGCAGGTCGAGCTGCCCGTCCGGCAGCCAGCGGCCCAGGTCGCCGGTCCGGTACAGCCGCCCGCCGTCCGCACCGAACGGATCGGGCACGAACCGGTCGGCGGTCAGGTCCGGCCGGCCGGCGTAGCCCCGGGCCAGGCCGGGTCCGCCGAGGTGGACGTGGCCGACCACGCCCACCGGCACCGGTTGCAGGTCGGCGTCGAGGACGTACGTGCGCATCCCGGCCATCGGCCGGCCGATCGGCGCGACGTCGGCCGGCAGCGGCCCGGTGACCGGGTACCGGCTGACGGCCACGGTCGCCTCCGTCGGCCCGTACTCGTTGAGCAGCACGCTGCCCGGCGCGAGCGCGTGCCAGCGGTCGCAGACCTGCCGGGTCAGCGCCTCGCCGCCCAGGACCAGCAGCGGGGTCAGGGCCGCCGCCTGCTCCGCGTCGAGCTGGCGGGTCAGCAGGTCGAGGTGGCCGGGGGTCAGCTTGACGAAGCTGAACGGGCCGGCGTCGGCCAGCCTAGGGCCCAGCTCGTCCAGGCCGGCGTCGGGCGGCAGCAGCCACAGCCGCTGCCCGGTGACCAGCGGCGCCCAGATGCTGGTCACCACCATGTCGTACGCGACCGACGAGAAGAGCGCGGCGCCGCCGGTGCGGTCCCCGATCAGCTCCTCGGCCGCCCAGCCGAGGTAGTTGGCGAGGCTGCCGTGGGTGATCTGCACGCCGTTCGGCCGGCCGGTCGAGCCGGAGGTGAAGATGACGTACGCGAGGTGGTCCGGGTCGGGGCGGCCGGGCGGCGGGTCGGCGGGCAGCGCGGCGATCCGCTCGGCGTCGCGGTCGAGCAGCACCAGCTCGACGCCGGTGAGCCGGTCGGCGTGGCCGGCCGAGGTCACCACCACCGTCGCCCCGGCGTCGGCGAGCATCGCGGCGACCCGCTCGGCCGGGTGCCCCGGGTCGATCGGCAGGTACGCGCCGCCGGCCCGCCACACCCCGAGCAGGGCGGCGACGAGGTCGACGCCCCGGTCCAGCAGCACCCCGACGACCCGCTCCGGGCCGATCCCCGCCCCGCGCAGGTGGTGGCCGATCCGGTTGGCCGCCGCGTCCAGCTCGGCGTAGGTCGTACCGTCGACGGCCTCCGCGTCGGGGGTGGCGGCGGCCCGCGCCGCGACCCGGTCCGGGACGAGGTCGACGCATCCGGGCGCGGCCGAGGCGTTCCAGCCCACCAGCACGTCGTCGCGTTCCCCGGCGGGCAGGTACGCCGCCCGGGGGTCGCCGTCGGGGTCGGCCACCATGGCCTCCAGCACCAGCCGGTACATGCCGCCCAGCCGCGCGGCGTCGGCCCGGCCCATGGCGTGGCTGTCGGTGCTCAGTTCGAGCCGGCCGGCGCCCGCGGCGACGGCGAGCGCGAACTCGGAGGTGCTCGCGCCGATCCGCTCCACGGGCGCGGTGCGCCCGCCGTCGACCTCGGTGAAGTCGAGGTAGCTGAAGTAGACGTCGGTGAGGCCGGCGCCCCGGCCGGGGGTGCGGATGGCCGGCGCAGGGTAGCGGCGGTGCGGCCACAGGTCGGCCTCGCGGGCGTGCACCCGCTGGACGAGTTCGCGCCAGCTGCCCGCCGTCCGGTCGTGCGGGAACGGCAGGGTGTTCAGGGACATGGCGTAGACCCGCTCGCTGCCCACCACGTCGGGGCGGGTGTTGCAGACCAGCCCGCTGTAGAAGGCCGGCTCGTCGGTGAGCTGGCTGAGCACCTTCAGGTGCGCGGCGTGCAGCACCGCCTTGAGCGAGACCCGGGCCGCCGAGGCCAGGGCCCGCAGCCGCGGCTCCAGGTCCGCGTAGGACACCACCTCGGTGTACGGCTCCCGGACGGCCGGCGCGGGCGGCGCCCACGCGGCGGGAAGCAGGAACCTCGGGTGCCGCTCGACCACGTCCTGCCAGTACCGCTTGTCGGCCGCCGAGTCCAGGGCGCGCAGCTCACCGGCGACGAAGTCGGCGAAGCGCACCCCGGGCGGGGCGGCGACGTCGGGCTCCGCGCCCGCCCGCCGCGTGTGGTACCGGTCCAGGATCTCCATCACCAGGGCGTGCAGGCTCCAGCCCTCGATGATGACGTGGCAGATGGTGAGTACCAGCCGCCAGCTCCGGTCGGTCTCCAGGCACACGGTGAACCGCAGCAGCGGCGCCCGCTCGACGTCGAACAGCTCGGCGTACTCCTCGCCGACGAGCCGGCGCACCAGGGCCGTCCGGTCCGCCTCGGCCAGCCCCCGCAGGTCGCGGGTTCCGACCGGGACGTCCACCGTGCGGTGCACCAGCTGCATGGGCACCGAGTAGCCGCTCGTGTCCACCGACGTACGCAGCACGTCGTGCCGGGCCACCACCTCGGCGACGGCGGTCCGCAGCGTCGCCAGGTCGAAGGGCTCGTCGTCGGGGATCAGGAACGAGACGACGTTGTGGTAGTGGTTCTGGCCGTTGTCGGCCAGCATCTCCAGCAGCATCCCCAGCTGCACCCGCGACAGCGGGTACGCGTCGTCCAGCCCGGCCGGCAGCAGCGGCAGGTCGGCGGGGGCCACCAGCTCGAAGGGCTCGACGGGGCGGTCCGTCGGCGCCGGCGCGTCCCGGCTCGCCAGCACCTCGCCCAGCGCCCGGACGCTCGGGTGCCGGAAGATGTCCGCGACCGTCACGTCCAGCCCGGCCGCGCGCATCGTGCCGGCCAGCACCAGCGCCGTGATGGAGTGCCCGCCGAGGTCGAAGAAGCCGTCGGTGACGCCGACCGCCGGCAGGCCCAGCACGTCGGCCCAGACGGCGGCGACGCGCTCCTCCAGCGGGCCCGCCGGGGCGACGAAGTCCCGGCCCGCCAGCGTCGCGCCGGTCGGGGCGGGCAGCGCCCGCCGGTCCAGCTTGCCGCTGTTGTTGCGCGGCAACTGCTCCAGCAGCACGAACGCCGACGGGACCATGTACTCCGGCAGGCTGCGCCCCAGCCGCTCGCGCAGCGTGGCGACCTGCGGCGGCTCCCCGCCGCCGGCCACCAGGTACGCGGTCAGCCGGGGATCGGCCGGGTCGTCCGCGCGCAGCACGACGACCGCCTCCGCGACACCGGGCAGCGCGGTCAGCGCCGCCTCGATCTCGCCCGGCTCGACCCGGTAGCCCCGCAGCTTCACCTGGTCGTCGAGGCGGCCGAGGAACTCCACGCTGCCGTCGGGCAGGCGGGTGGCAAGGTCGCCGGTGCGGTACATCCGGCTGCCGGCCGGGCCGTACGGGTCGGGCAGGAACCGCCGGGCGGTCAGGTCGGGCTGGTTGAGGTAGCCGCGGGCCACCCCGTGCCCGGCCAGGTACACCTCGCCGGGCACCCCGATGGGCGCAGGGTGGCCGTACTGGTCGAGCACGTACATCCGCACGCCGGACAGCGGGCGGCCGATCCGGCTGCCCACGCCGGGTGCCAGGTCGGCCCGGGTGATCCGGTGGTAGGTGGAGTAGACGGTGGTCTCGGTGATCCCGTACATGTTGACCAGCGCCGTACGGGCCAGCCCGAGGCGGGACGCCCACGGGGCGAGGTCGGCGAAGTCGAGCTTCTCCCCCGCGATGACCACCGCCCGCAGCGACAGCTCCCGGATCCCGGGGGCGTCCTCGGCGGCGAGCCGGACCAGCCCGCGCAGCGCCGTCGGGGTCTGCGCCAGCATGGTGACCCGCTGCGTCACCAGCAGGTCCAGCAGGTCCTGCGGCACCCGGGCCACCTCGCGGGGCACCACCACCAGCCGGCTGCCGTGCAGCAGCGCCCCCCACAGCTCCCAGACGGAGACGTCGAAGGCGTACGAGTGGAACAGCGCCCACACGTCGGTCTCGTCCACCGCGTAGTGCTCCTGCGCGGCGTCGAGCAGGCGCAACACGTTGACGTCGCTCACGCAGACGCCCTTGGGCCGGCCGGTCGAACCGGAGGTGTAGATGACGTAGACGAGGTCGTCGGGGTCACGGGCGATCCCCGGATCGGTCTCCGGGTGCCCGGCCAGGTCGCCTGCGTCCAGCAGCACCCGCCGCCCGTCGAAGCCGGCGAGCACCTCCGCCTGTGCGGAGGTCGTCACCACGGTCCGCGCCCCGGCGTCGGCCAGCATGTAGCCGAGCCGCTCGGCGGGCTGGGCCGGGTCCAGGGGCAGGTACGCCGCCCCCGCCTTGAGCACGCCGAGCAGCGCGGGCACCAGGTCCGCGTCCCGGTCGAGGCAGACCCCGACGACTGTCTCCCGGCCGGCGCCGGCCGCGCGCAGGTGGTGCGCGAGCCGGTTGGCGGCGGCGTCGACCTGGGCGTACGTCAGCTCGACCGCGCCGGCCACCACCGCCACCGCGTGCGGGTCGCGGGCGAGCTGGGCCTGGAACAGCTCGACCATGGTGCCCGTGACCGGCTCGTCCGCGCCCTGGTCGGTGACGCCGAGCAGCCGGTCGCGCTCGCCCCCGGGCACGCAGACGGCCTGGCAGTCGCCGTCGGGGTCGGCGACCATCGCCTCCAGCACCGCCCGGTACATGCCGGCGATCCGGTCCAGGTTGGCCTGGCTGACCAGCCCCGCCCGCGCGGAGAGCGCGTAGCGGCCCCGCTGGGCGAAGCAGGAGAGGTCGAACTCGGTGGCGCCCTCCCCGGCGGCGCCGGTGACCACCGGGCCCGATCCGTCGCCGCCCTGCGTCGCGCGGGTGAAGTCCTGGTAGTTGAACAGGACGTGCAGCAGCCGGTGGCCGGCCTCGCGCTGCATCTCCGCCAGCGGGAACCGCCGGTGCGGCCACAGCGCGACCTCCCGGTCGAACACCGCGGCGACGAGGTCCCGCCAGGTGCGGGCCGACCGGTCGTACGGGAACGGCACCGTGTTGAGGTACATGCCGTGCACCTCGTCGGCGCCGAGCACCTCGGGCCGGGCGTCGCAGACGAGGCCGGCGTGGAAGCCCGGCTCGCCGGTGAGCTGGCTGAGCACCTTCAGGTGCACGGCGTGTAGCACCGCCTTCACCGACACGTCGGTGTCGCGGGCCAGGGCGCGCAGCGCCTCGTCCAGGTCGGCGAAGTCGACGGTGGCGTCCACCGTGGCGTCCGGCGCGTCCGGCTCGCCCCAGCCGGCGGGCAGGGTGAACGGGGCACGCCCGTCCCACACCGACCGCCAGTGCTCCCGGTCGGCGGTCGACTCCAGCGCGGCGACCTCGGCGGCGATGAAGTCGGCGTAGCGCACGGCCGGAACGGCTGCCGGCGCCGGGGTGCGGCCGTCGGCCAGCTCGGCGTAGCGGTCGAGCACCTCGGTGACCAGCCGCGCGCTGCTCCAGCCCTCGGTGACGGTGTGGGAGATGGTGAAGGTGAACCACCAGCTCTCGTCGCTGTCCACGTGCGCCGTGACCCGCAGCAGCGGCGCGGTGGCGACGTCGAACGGGCGGGCCCGCTCGGCGGCGATGAACTCCGCGAAGAGCGCGGCGTGCCGCTCGGCGAGGACGCCCCGGCCGTCCTCGACGCGCACGTCGGGGTCGGCGTCGGCGTGCACGAGCTGCATCGGCACCGAGTAGCCGACCAGGTCGAACGACGTGCGCAGGATCTCGTGCCGGGCCACCACGGCGCGGACCGCGCCGCGCAGCGCCCCGGCGTCGAACGGCCGCCCGTCGCGCACCTGGTGGGCCAGGACGCTGTGGTAGACGGCGCGGTCGCCGCTGACGGCCGACTCCACAAGCATGCCGAGCTGGGTGCGCGACGCCGGGTAGGCGTCGACCAGGCCGCCGGGCAGCCTGGCGCGGTCGGCGGCGCCGATCAGCGCGTACGGGGCGACCGGGCGGAACTCGTCGGCGTCGGCGTCGGTAAGCGCGGCGGCCAGCCGGCGTACGGTGCGGTGGGCGAAGACGTCCCGCACGCTGGTGGGGTGCCCGGCGGCGCGCAGCGTGCCGACGAGGGTGACCGCGAGCATCGAGTCGCCGCCGAGGTCGAAGAAGCTGTCGGTGACGCCGACGCGGGACACGCCGAGCACCCGCGCCCAGATCCCGGCGATCTCCTCCTCCACGTCGCCGGTCGGGGCCTGGTAGTCCCCGGTGGCGTACGCGCCGGTGTCGGGGGCCGGGAGCTGGCGCCGGTCGACCTTGCCGTTCGGGTCCTTGGGGATGGCGTCGAGGGTGACGTAGGCAGCCGGCACCATAGCCTCGGGCAGCGCGGCGAGCAGCCGCTCCCGCAGCCCGGACGGGGTCGGTGCGTCGCCAGGGGTCGGCAGCACGTACCCGACGAGGGTGCGGCGGCCGTCATGCTCGCGGACGGCGGCGACGGCGTCGGCCACGCCGGGGCAGCCGCGCAGGGCCGTCTCGATCTCCCCCAGTTCGATGCGTACGCCGTGCAGCTTCACCTGCGAGTCGAGCCGCCCCAGGAAGTCGACGGTGCCGTCCGGCCGCCACGCTGCCGCGTCCCCGGTGCGGTAGAGCCGGGACCCGGGCGGGCCGTAGGGGTCCGGCACGAACTTCCCGGCGGTCAGCCCGGGCCGCCCCAGGTAGCCCCGGGCCAGCCCCGTCCCGCCGATGCACAGCTCGCCGGGCACGCCCAGCGGCACGAGGTCGAGCCGCTCGTCGAGGACGTACAGCCGCAGGTTCGGGTGCGGGGTGCCGAGCGGCACCCGGGACAGCCCGGCCAGGGCGTCGGCGGTGCACGCCCAGCTGCTCACGTCGACGGTGGCCTCGGCCGGGCCGTACGTGTTGTGCAGCTCGCAGCCGGGCAGCGCGGCCAGGAACGCCCGCGCCACGTCGACGCCGATCTCCTCGCCGCCGACGGCCACCGACCGCAGTGACCGGCAGCCGGCCAGCCCCTCGGCGAGCAGCGCCGGCAGCATCGATGGTACGAAGTGGACCGTGGTGACGCCCTCGCGGGCCATCAGCTCGCACAGGTACGCGGGGTCGCGGTGCCCGCCGGGGCGGGCCACCACGATCCGGGCGCCCGCCGACAGGGCCGCGTAGACCTCTCCCGGCGAGACGTCGAAGCCGATCTCGGTCTTCTGGAGCACGACGGCGTCGGAGTCCAGCCGGTAGACCCGCGCGCCGACGTGCCCGGTGCGGTTGACCAGGGCCCGGTGCGACAGCAGCGAGCCCTTGGGGCGGCCGGTGGAGCCCGAGGTGTAGATGACGACGCTGCCGTTGTCGGGGTCGGTGAGCGGTTCCGGGTCGGTCGGCGGCCGGTCGGCCCAGGCGTCCGGCTCGTCGAGCAGCACCACCGTGGCGCCGACCGGCGGCAGTTGCGCCCGCAGCTCGGCGGTGGTGAGCAGCACCGGGGCCGCCGCGTCGGCAAGCATGAACGCCAACCGCTCCGCCGGGTACGACGGATCCAGCGGCAGGTACACCCCACCCGCCTTGTGCACCGCCAGCATTCCCACGACCTGCTCCACCGACCGGTGGGCGCACACCCCGACCAGCACCTCCGGCCTCACCCCCAGCTCCCGCAGGTGGTGCGCCAACCGGTTCGCCCGGCCGTTGAGCTGCCCGTACGAGAACGACACGCCCTCGGCCGTGATGGCCACGGCGTCCGGCCGCCGCGCGGCCTGCGCCTCGAACGCCGCCGGCACGTACCCGCCGACCTCGACGGTCCGGCCCGGGACGAACCGGGCGATCTCCTCGCGTTCCCCGGCCGGCAGGCGCGGCGCCGCCGCGTCCCCGTCCGGGTCGGTCACCATCGCCGTCAGCACCTCGCGGAACATCGCCCCGATCCGCACCAGGGCGGCCGGGTCGGCGGTCCGGCTGTCGCTGACCAGGCGGACGGTGCCGCCGCCCGCCCCGACCGACAGGCCGAACTCGGTGGCGCCCGGCCCGCCGACCTCGACCAGATCAGTGCCGGGTGCCTCGGCCGCCGCGCCGCCGTCCTGCCGGGTCTCCACGTAGCCGAAGACGACGTCGATCGGCCGGGACCCGGCGTCGGCCAGCCGCGCCACGGCCGGCAGCGGGTAGCGCCGGTGCGGCCACAGCTCCACCTCGCGGTCGAAGACCGACCGCACCAGCTCCCGCCACGTCCCCGCCGCGCGGGCGTGCGGGAACGGCAGCACGTTGATGTACATCCCGTGCACCCGCTCCGCGCCCCGCACCTCCGGCCGCGCGTCGCACACCAGGCCCGTGTAGAAGGCGGACCCGCTGGTGAGCTGGCTCATCACCTTCAGGTGCGCGGCGTGCAGCACCGCCTTGACCGAGGTGCTGGTGTCGCTGGCGAGGCGTCGGACGGCCGCGTCCAGGTCGTTGACGTCCACCGTGTACCGGCAGACCGTCGCCGCGCCGGAGCGGTCGCCGAAGGCGTCCGGGAGGGTCAGCTTGGGCCGCCCGGTCACCACCGCCCGCCAGTGCTCGGCGGTCTCCGGCGAGCGCAGCGCCGCCAGCTCCCCGGCGACGTGGTCGGCGTACCGGACGGCGGGGGGCTCGTCCTGCTTCGGCGCCTCGCCGCGGCTGCGCCGGGCGTACTCGCCGAGCAGTTCGGCGAGCAGGGCGTTGAGGTCCCAGCCGCCGGTGACCAGGTGGCTCACCGCGAGGGTCAGCCACCAGGCCCCGGCGCCGTCGGCGTGCGCGGCGACCCGCAGCAGCGGGGCGTCCGAGTCCAGGTCGAAGGGGGTACGCCGCTCGGCGGCCAGGTGCTCCTCGTGATCAGCGGCCGGGTGCACGGCGACCGGCACGGCGGCGCTCGCGCGCACCAGCTGCATCGGCACCGAGTAGCCGGTCAGGTCGACCGAGGTGCGCAGCGTCTCGTGCCGGGCGACCAGCGCGTCGACCGTCGCCTGGAGCGCGCGGTCGTCGAACGGCCGCCCGTCGTCGACCCGGATCGACTGCACGATGTGGTACAGGGACCTCTCCGGGTCCTTCTGGATCTCCACGGCCATGCCGACCTGCGCCTGCGTCGCCGGGTACGCGTCGACCAGCCCGGCCGGCAGCCTGGCCCGGTCGGCGGCGTCGATCAGCGCGTACGGCTCGACGGGGCGAAAGGCCCCCTCCTTGGCGGTGTCGGCCTCGGCGAGCGCGGTGACCAGGCGGCGGATCGTGCGGTGCGCGAAGATGTCCCGCACGGTGACGTCGTGGCCGGCGGCGCGCAGCGACCCGACCAGGGTCACCGCGGTCATCGAGTCGCCGCCCAGGTCGAAGAAGCTCTCGGTGACGCTGACCCGGTCGAGGTCGAGCACCCACGACCAGACGCCGGCCATCGCCGACTCCACCGGGCCGTTGGGCCGCTCGTAGCGGCCCCGGGCGTAGGACCGCGCGTCCGGCGCCGGCAGCTGCCGCCTGTCGACCTTGCCGTGCGGGTCCACGGGAACGGCGTCGATCGTGACGTACGCGGCCGGCACCGTCGCCTCGGGCAGCTCGGCCAGCAGCCGCTCCCGCAGCTCACCGGGGGTGGGCGCGGGCCCGCCGTCGGTGACGAGGTAGCCGACCAGGGTGCGCCGGCCGTCCTGCTCGCGGACGGCGGCGACCGCGTCGGTCACCCCGGGGCAGCCGCGCAGGGCCGTCTCGATCTCCCCCAGCTCGATGCGTACGCCGTGCAGCTTGACCTGCGAGTCGATGCGCCCCAGGAAGTCGACGGTGCCGTCGGGCCGCCACGCCGCCGCGTCCCCGGTGCGGTACAGCCGCGATCCGGGCGCGCCGTACGGGTCCGGCACGAACCGCTGCGCGGTCGTTCCCGGCGCCCCGAGGTAACCCCGGGCCAGCCCAAGACCGCCGATGCACAGCTCGCCGCGCACCCCGACCGGCACCGGTTGCAGGTGCTCGTCGAGCACCCGGACGGTGAGGTTGGTGAACGGGGTGCCGAGCGGCACCCGGGTCAGCCCGGCCAGGGCGTCGGCGGTGCAGAGCCAGCTCGTGACGTCGACCGTGGTCTCGGCCGGGCCGTACGTGTTGTGCAGCTCGCAGCCGGGCAGCGCGGCCAGGAACGCCCGCGCCACGTCGACGGCGATCTCCTCGCCGCCGACGGCCACCGACCGCAGCGACCGGCAGCCGCCGATCCCCTCGGCCAGCAGCGCGGACAGCATGCTCGGCACCAGCTCGACGGCGGTGACGCCCTCGCGGACGATCAGCTCCCGCAGGTACGCGGGGTCGCGGTGCCCGCCGGGGCGGGCCACCACGATCCGGGCGCCCGCCGACAGGGCGGCGTAGACCTCGGCCGGGGAGACGTCGAAGCCGATCTCGGTCTTCTGGAGCAGCACCGCTTCTTCGTCGAGGCGGTTGATCCGCCGGCCGGCGTACGCGGAGCGGTTGACCAGGGCCCGGTGCGGCACGAGGACGCCCTTGGGCTGCCCGGTCGAGCCGGAGGTGTAGATGACGTAGCAGCCAGTGTCGGCGTGGGTGCGCGGCTCGGGGTCGGTGGCCGGCTGGCCCGCCCAGGCGTCCGGCTCGTCGAGCAGCACGGTGGCCGCCTCGGCCGCCGGGAGCTGACCGCGCAGCTCGGCGGTGGTGAGCAGCACCGGGGCCGCCGCGTCGGCAAGCATGAACGCCAACCGCTCCGCCGGATACGACGGATCCAACGGCAGGTACACCCCACCCGCCTTGTGCACCGCAAGCATCCCCACGACCTGCTCCACCGACCGGTGGGCGCACACCCCGACCAGGACCTCCGGGCCCACCCCCAGCTCCCGCAGGTGGTGCGCCAACCGGTTCGCCCGGGCGTTCAGGTCCCGGTAGCCGACGCGGGTGCCGTCGCAGGTGATCGCCACCGCGTCCGGCCGCCGCGCGGCCTGCGCCTCGAACGCCGCCGGGGCGTACCCGCCGACCTCGGCGGTGCCGCCGGACGACCAGCCCTCGACCTCGTCGCGTTCCGCCGCCGGGAGGCGGACGGCGACCGCGTCGCCCTCGGGGTCGGCCACCATCGCCGTCAGCACCTCGCGGAACATCGCCCCCACCCGGGCCAGCGCGGCCGGACCGAAGACGTGGCTGTCGCCGACCAGGTCGAGGAAGCCGCCGGCGGCGGTCACCTGGAGGGCGAACTCGGTGCCGCCCTCCCCGGCGATGGCCTCGAAGTCGACGGACTCGTCGGCGACCGCCCCGGTCCGGCGGAACTCGGTGTAGTCGAAGACGACGTCGATCGGGCGGGACCCGGCGCCGGCCATCCGCTGCACCGCCGGCAGCGGGTACCGCCGGTGCGGCCACAGCTCCACCTCGCGGTCGAAGACCGACCGCACCAGCTCCCGCCACGTGCCGGCACCCCGGGCGTGCGCGAACGGCAGCACGTTGATGTACATGCCGTGCACCCGCTCGGCGCCCCGCACCTCGGGCCGCGCGTCGCACACCAGGCCCGTGTAGAACCGCCCCTGGTCGGTGAGCTGGCTCATCGCCTTCAGGTGCGCGGCGTGCAGCACCGACTTCGGCGACACGTCGAGGGTCGACGCGAGCGCGCGCAGCTTCGGCTCCAGGTCCTGGTAGCTGACCCGGGTCCGCAGGCTCTCGCGCGGGCCGTCGGTGCGGCCCCAGCCGTCCGGCGTGGTGAAGCCGGCGTACGTGTCGACGACGCCCCGCCAGTACGCCTCGTCCTCGCCGCCCTTCAGCGCGGCCAGTTCGGCGGCGACGAAGTCGGCGTACCGGACGGCGGTCGGCTCGGGCGACTCGGGCACCATGCCGGCGCTGCGCCGCTCGTAGCAGCCGATCAGCTCGACCAGGAGGGTGTTCAGGTCCCAGCCGCCGGTGACCAGGTGGCTGACAGCGACGGTGAGCCACCAGCCCCGCTCGTCGGTGCGGTGGGCGGCGACCCGCAGCAGCGGCGCCGGCTGGTCCAGCGCGAAGGGCCGCGCCCGCTCCGCGTCGACGTACGCCCGCAGCCGCGCCTCGACGTCGTCGCCGGTCAGCTCCGTCACCCGTACGTCGACGGGCGCCTCGGCGTGCACGAGCTGCACCGGCACCGAGTAGCCGGTCAGGTCGAACGAGGTACGCAGCGTCTCGTGCCGGCCGACCACGTCCCGCACGGCGGCCCGCAGCGCGTCGGCCGAGAACGGCCGTCCACTGTGCACCCGGAAGCAGCGCACGATGTGGTAGAGCGACTTGCCGGGGTCCTTCTGGATCTCCACGGCCATGCCTACCTGCGCCTGCACGGCCGGGTAGGCGTCCACGAGGCCGGCGGGCAGGGCGGCCCGGTCGGCGGCGGTCAAGAGGGAGAAGGGCGCGACGGCCTGGAAGGCCGGGGCCGCCGGGGCGGCGTCCTTGGCGGAGAGGTGCCCGGCCAGGGCGGCGACCGTGCGGTGCACGAAGACGTCCCGGACGGCCACCCCGAAGCCGGCCGCCCGCAGCGCGCCGACCAGGGCGACCGCGCGCAGCGAGTCGCCGCCGAGGTCGAAGAAGCTCTCCCGGGTGCTGACCTGTTCCAGCTGGAGCACCTGGCCCCAGATCCCGGCGAGCTGGCTCTCCAGCTCGGTCTCCGGGGCGACGTGTGCCCGCTCGACGGGCACCGCCGCCTCCCAGAGGGCGGCGCGGTCGACCTTGCCGTTGGCGTTGAGCGGGATCGCCTCCACGGCGACGAACTCGGCCGGGACCATGTACTCCGGCAGGTGCTCGGCGCACCGCTGCCGGATCCGGTCCAACAGGCCCGGCGTCGCCGGCGCGCCAGGGCGGTAGAACGCCACCAGCCGGGCGTCGCCCTCGGCGGCCGATCCGGAGACCAGGGCGACCGCGTCGGCCACGCCGTCGGTGCCTTCCAGGACCGTCTCGATCTCGCCGAGTTCGATCCGGTAGCCGCGGATCTTCACCTGGTGGTCGACCCGCCCGACGAACTCCACCGCCCCGTCGGGCAACCGCCGCACCAGGTCCCCGGTGCGGTACATCCGCGCCCCGGCCGTGGTTCCAGCGGCGGCTGCGGTTCCGGCGGTTGCGGTCTCGGATGCGGCGGCGAACGGGTCGGGCAGGAACCGCTCCGCCGTCAGCGCAGGCTGCCCGGCGTAGCCCCGGGCCACGCCCACGCCACCCACGTACAACTCGCCGACCACGCCCACCGGGGCGAGGTGCAGGTCCCGGTTGAGCACGTACATCGTCATGCCCGGAAGGGCACGACCGATCGGCACCACCGGACCCGCCTGCTCGGTCTCCACCGGGAAGATGCACGTGCCCACACTCGCCTCGGTCGGCCCGTACTCGTTGACCAGACCGCCCGGCCCCAGAAGCGTCAGCCACCGGTTGGCCAACGCAGCCGGCAGCGCCTCACCAGCGACCACCACCACCGGCGCCAACGACGCCAACGCCTCATCCGACAACTGCCGACCAAGAATCTCCAGATGACCCGG